>JAPOKD010000898.1 GCA_029977825.1 Planctomycetota bacterium
CACCCAGCGTTGAACGAATCCACAAAATCGGCAAAGTCGACGCAGATTATCGCCACTTCACCGGACTCGCGGACGTTAGGATGCCAGCTGATGTGATGTCAATGTCAGCTTGAGGCTTGCGTCGCAAATAAGATCGAGAATGCATGTTTCACGACGCAAACCGGTTTCTTTGCCTTGTACTGGTGCCCGCAAAGAGGCAATGGAACACTGGAAAACAGCGACGACAAAAAAACCCACCCGATCTCGGGTGGGCCGAATCACAAACCTTAATGGCTGCGGGTACGAGGGTGTTCACCGACACCTCACAGCATCGGCACGCCTCGATAAATCAAGAAGATGCCACTTCCATCGAAGTACCCATGGTCTGCCCCGGAGCGGGCAGATCACTATAGCCCTGCAGGTAAATATCGATGGCGCGAGCCGCTCCTCGACCTTCATTTATCGCCCATACTACAAGGCTCTGACCGCGGCGACAGTCACCGGCAGCAAAGACACCATCAACATTCGTAGCAAAGTCGCCATGCTCAGCTTTGAAATTGCTACGAGAATCGACCTCCAAACCTGCGGCCTCTGCCAAGTATGATTCGGGTCCAAGGAATCCCATCGCCAACAGGATCAGCTGCGCGGGCCATTCTTTCTCGGATCCTTCTACCTCGCTCATCGCCCAGCCGCCATCATCTTTTCTGGACCATTCAACCTGAACAGTTTTGATTCCCCGAAGCTTGCCAGCATCATCGACAAGGTATTCTTTACTTAGGAGCTGATAATGGCGGGGATCATGTCCAAACTTGGCGGCAGCTTCCTCATGACCATAATCCACGCGAAAAATGCGTGGCCATTCCGGCCATGGGTTGTCTTCGGCGCGTTCCGCAGGTGGCTTTGGCAACAATTCAAAATTAACCACGCTTCGGCAGCCATGTCGGATGCTTGTTCCAATGCAGTCAGTACCGGTATCACCACCGCCGATCACAATCACATCCTTGCCTTCTGCACTGATGAAGTCGTCGCTAATCGCATCACCATGAACAATCTGCTTTGTATTTCCCGTCAGAAAGTCCATCGCAAACGCAACACCGTCGGCTTCCCGGTTGGGTAACGGCAAATCACGTGGCTTGGTTGCGCCGCAAGCAAACAGTACGGCATCAAAGTCCTTCTGCAAATCATCAGGAGAAATGTCTTTGCCAATATTGACACCCGTGACGAATTTGATTCCCTCTTCGGTCATCTTATCAACACGACGCTGCACCGCCTCCTTGGAAAGCTTCATGTTCGGGATACCGTACTGCAACAAGCCACCGATCCGATCAGCCCGTTCATAGACAGTAACACGATGACCTACTTTGTTGAGTTGATCTGCAGCAGACAATCCGGCTGGCCCGCTTCCAACAATCGCTACCGACTTGTCTGTTCGACTTGCAGGCGGGGTCGCCTTGACCCACCCCTCAGACCATGCGCGATCAATGATCGCGTTTTCGATGTTCTTGATCGTTACCGGTGGATTCGTGATTCCAAGTACACAGGACCCTTCGCAGGGAGCAGGACAGGTTCGCCCCGTAAACTCTGGAAAGTTATTCGTTTTGTGCAGACGTTCGCTGGCTTCTTTCCAACGATTGTTATAGACGAGGTCATTCCACTCGGGAATCAAATTGTCGATAGGACACCCGGTCGTTGACTGACAGAATGGAACGCCACAGTCCATGCAACGTGCACCCTGATCCTGCAGGTGTTCCACTCGCGGCTCAGTATAGATCTCGTCGTAATCATTGATCCGCACGACGGGAAGCCGCCACGGCACTTTTTTTCGATCGAACTCTTTAAAACCTGTTGGCTTACCCATGTTATGTTCTCCTTCAATGAAGGTCGTTGATTCTATAAATGCTTTTAAAAACGTTTGTGGCCCGTGCGTCAAAGCAACGGGCATCAAGTATTGGAGTTTGATATCAGGCGTTTGCTGCCGCCTGTGCTTTCAGTTCATTCAAGACGCGTTTGTAATCAGTTGGCATTACCTTGATGCACTGAGAAATGAACTGCGACCAGTTTGCCAATGCTTCTGCGGCAACAGCACTTCCGGTCAGTTCAGCGTGACGCTTGATCAACGATTGAACGTCAGCTTCTTCCTCCGCATCAGAGATGCTTTCCAGCTCCACTGTTGCCAAATTGCAATTGAGATTGAAATCGCCCTCGCGATCCCAGATGTAGGCAATACCACCAGACATCCCGGCAGCGAAGTTCCTGCCAGTCGGTCCCAGCACAACGACACGTCCGCCCGTCATGTACTCGCAGCCATGGTCACCAACACCTTCAATGACAGTGCGGGCGCCACTATTACGAACGCAAAAACGTTCCGCTGCTCGACCACGGAAAAAAGCCTCGCCGCCGGTTGCACCATATAAGCAGACGTTACCAATCAGAATATTCTCGTGAGCAGTGAAACTACTCACAGCCGGTGGATAGACCACCAGTCGCCCACCACTCAACCCCTTGCCGACATAATCATTTGCATCACCTTCCAGGTTGATAGTGATTCCATGGGACAAAAATGCCCCCAGACTCTGTCCCGCCGATCCATTCAACTCGATGCGAATCGTATCGTCCGGCAGGCCAGCCTGACCGTATCGCTTGGCAACCTCGTTACTCAAAATGGTGCCCACGGTGCGATTGATGTTCACAATCGGTGTTTTGATTGTGACTGGCTCGCGGGACTCGAGAGCAGGTTTCGCCTGTTCCAGCAAGACGGTCATATCCAGCGATTTTTCCAAAGCGTGATCCTGAGACTGTGAACAGATGACACCA
>JAPOKD010000566.1 GCA_029977825.1 Planctomycetota bacterium
AACGATGCGCGGTCGCAGTGACCAGTTACGCTCGACTGACTCGGGCATCGCGAGATCCAACCGCTCCCAACGATTGGCGACCAGATGCCAGACACAGAGCAACACCCAGACCAGCGGCAAGCTGATCGCTTTCTGACTACCCGAAATCGCGGCACAAAACAGAACCAGAAAACCGCTCACCACAAGAGACAAGGACCACAGACGACGACTAGAGTCAGCCAACCCCATCCCAATCGATACTGCGCCAAATGTGGTGAGCGCTGTCATTTCATAGGGAATCGGAGCACCAGAAGCACGCGCCATGAGCGCAAATAAAATAGGGGAAACGCACAGCCCGCCCATCGCGGCATGCAGCATCAAGCGTGAATTACGTGCGGTTCGGACCCAGGTTTGCAGTACAATCGCCAGCACAAACAGAACACAAACGCTTGCCATCTCTGACAAAAACCATGCCCGAGATTCCGAGTGGAACCGAAATGGCATGACGGCACCCATGCCAAGAATTGCCAAGACGATGGTTTCGACCCTTCTACGCGACCAGATTTGCATCACGCACCTCGGGCCATAACGCGAGAAGTTGAACTTCAAGATCCTGATCAGCAGCTATCCGGCGATGCATGTGGTCTTGCGAGAAACGCCGATTTGCATCTGGTTCTGCAGCACAAACAACGATGTCCCCGTTCTGTTTCGACGAAATTGTGATCGACAATCGATCTTTCAGCGGAGGCTGCGGCACTTCGTCTCCCAGTCCCTCCGCCGGCACGCGAGCCAACGCATCCATCATCTGAACGAACCCGTTGCGACCCCGCATCACCTCGATAACCTGTTTCCCAAGACGTAAAGTCAAAGAAACTGACGGATGGTGCAGATTGGCCAATACACTTGCGGCGACACGAATACGTTTGGCGAGGAGTTGGCGTTCCTCAAACGCTCCGATATCAACAATCACTTCGACGTTGCAGGACTGAGGTGCGCTCCGCTCAGTGACAACCAGTTCCCCGTAACGGGCCGTGGCGATCCAATTGACTTCACGAAGATTGTCACCATTCCTGTATTCGCGAATGCCAATGAAGTTGCCAGAGCGTCCACTTCGTTCACCATCCCCAAGCTCGGCGGCGTTACGTCCCGCCAGTAAAGCCTCCCCATTAATCGAATACACCTTGGGCCAGACTGTTATCGGGGTGACGTCTTCCAGTTTACGTTTCGCGGTCCAGATGCCAAAAGGAAAAGAACACGTCAACATTGCATCCCCATCGGGATAACAGCCTCTGAAATCCGGCTGAATCGAAAACCGGTAATTCGACGTCGTCAAACCGCGTACAAACGCCAAGGCAACCGTCGGCAGTTTCTCATTGTCCACAAAGTCACATGATCGGTCCAAAAATCCTTCTACCGATAATCCCCATAACGGTATCGGCAGCCAGTTCCGTATCGAGAACTGCAACTCACAAGGATCAAATTCATGTACCTGTGGTTCAATCGGCTTCAGAGAGCAGGCGACGGCGCGCACCGCAATGGCGGGCCACAACATTCCCACCACGATCACCGACCCCAATGCGGCGGCCATCGTCCAACCGATGGGCGCAAAGTACAGACCAATGATTACACTGGCAAAAGTTGCAAGTACAAACCAGCCAACCGGTTCTTTAAGCCAATAAACAAAACGATTTGCTGATGGACAAAAATCAGTGGTCAGCAAACGCGCTGCCCAATGTTTTCCACCAGACAATTCATGGAACGTGTCCACGGATTGCACCTCGGGTACAAGAAACAATAAAGAAGTTGTGACGCTACAAGGGCTAAACTTGCGGCGGACCTCTCACTGATATACTTGCTGGCAGACGGCTGTCACTAGCTGGACACTCCGCGAAAAAATTGGTGAATTCCGGAACGTCGCTCCAGACGTTCTGAGCAGGTTCAGCACTGAATGCAGCTGTTCGCAGCGAAAGGAAACTCTGACAGATACTGCAGCTTTCCGAATCGTGCTCGTGCGGGTACTCATCCGGACAAGAACTTGATGCTGGCTGTGACTGTTCGCTGCTAGCATTACCGTCAGTACGAGGTTCCTCATGCGCGTGACGGCAACAAGCATGCTGCCGCGTGCCAAAATCGGCCAACGTGCTGTCTGCCTGCTCGTGACAGGAGTCAACCGAACCCATACAGCCAACATGCAACCAACCCAGCATGTTGCCAATGAGCAACGAGGCTATGCAAAGAAAAGCAGGAAGTTGACGATAGGCAAACAAGCAGCAGCTCTTCGGAAACTGTTTCAAGAGTTGGCACGATGGCGGTAAGTAATTGCCACCGCACCTGTTGCAACGAACGAAACCAATGACAGTTACCTCTAGATTGCCATGATTGGGTACGGTTCGTCAATAGAAATGTTCATGATCCCACAGGAAAACCTGTTTCTTCACGAAACCTGCAGAGAAATGCAAATCTTCGACAGCCTGCACGATCGGTTCTGCATGCTTCCTCTGCTCGGATGACCTGAGTTCATCCACCAATACCAGCACGTTAACGTCGCCAGACCACCAGAAGCCCTTACTTCGGGGGGGCAGTCCGTCCATCTCGTATCTCACCGTCAGTCCTTACCCGTGCGAGCGTTGGACCAAATTGATTCTTTTACCGGCAACATCGCCGCAGAATTGCGGATGCTCCCCTGCCACCGCGCTCAAACACCTCAATTTTTCACAACACGCTCC
Organism: Planctomycetota bacterium; assembly: GCA_029977825.1. GTDB lineage: Bacteria > Planctomycetota > Planctomycetia > Pirellulales > Pirellulaceae > Rubripirellula. The sequence continues at coordinate 2,706 of JAPOKD010000566.1, forward strand.
AAGGCAGCCACCCCCCACACGAAAACAGTAGCAACGACAAATGCAAGCGTCGAATTCACAGCCAGGCCCAAAAGATGGTAAGTGGATTCGTATTTACACGGCCCGGTCTCATGCGCCAGGTGCAATACGGAGATTTGTGTCTGACTGTGCATCGGCCACCCACTGTACGATACCTGCGGCTGCGCGACGCAGTGTCCCTCATAGGCCCCAAAATAGTTCGGCAATGAATACCCCCCGGCCGGAATACGATGAACCATCAAGGCCAAGGAATAGACCGCCAGAAAGATGAACCAAGAACGGAAACTGAATTGTGGTCGCGGCATGAAACCCTCCTTGCAGAAAGATGGCGACACTTCGGCCGTTGCCACAGATTACCATTTTTAATGCGACGTGTATCGTTTCCTCGCACTGGTCGGGTTTCAACCTTCCGGATCATTATTCCATACTCCAGGATAATCCTGAACGAACCAACACGCATCCTGTCTGCCAGACTGCTTGGGACGGCAGCAAGTGTGCATGGACCAGCCGTTTTGCGTGTCCTGCGATTAAAATCTTTCAGTCACTGCACTTCCAACCACGTTCGTTGGCAGGAGTATTTTTGCAATGGAGGTCCCAATATTTCAGTCGCTGATACATCCTGTTCACCCTCGAGGATGTTTCACTTGCGTGTGGTTGCGATAACACGTGATATGCCCATGCATGCCTGAGCAGAACGAGACTTGAACAAGCCTGAAACGACGCTGAAAAAAAGCCAGAGGTCGGATTTGTCAACTTGCTGAGCAATATCAGTTGCAGCTCAAGCAACAGCCTCCCTTTTCACCACGTTGAAGTGTAAACACTCACTCGGTATGCCCATACCGCCTTGTGTATTCTGCCTCCAACGCCTGCGTTTCTTTGAACAGATAGTCTGCCACCGCAATATCCTGCTGAGGGTTCCTGGTGTCTGCAAGCATCAGGCAACGCACTTCGTCGGACCACGCGGTTGGAAATTTTTATTCGCAGCTTGAGAATTGCAGTCTCGCTTTCACTTTGGCCAGCAACAAACCAGTGCGAGCATTCGCACCGCGTGTCCCCTGTGAATCAACGGAACGCGAGTCCCGTCTGGTCCAAACTCAATCAAATTAAGCGAACGCCCAATAACCTGAAACTCAAGCACAGTACAAGTCAACCGATACAACGGCCCCTGCAGGTAACCATCTTTTCCGTGGGCGGCAACTGTCAGGCACGATGTTGACTTTTGACACTTTTCGGTCGAGGGACAAACTGGTAACTAATTGAAAATCCGACACACAGAGCAAATGATACTTACTCTGTTGTTCGTTGACTGCCAAGTGAAATAGAGTTCTTTTCCCGGGAAGACGCTCTCTGCGATCTAAAAGCTGGGGTGTATTTCGCTGCGGCTTAAGTCTGCAAATTGCTGGACTCGGCTTGTTTTCTTTGAACGCCGCATCGTCCACGGGTCGCAAGAATAATCTGGTGTTATACACGAACGCTCTGTGTTTTAATTGCAAATCGCAGCGAATGGCTGGCGATGAGCGAAGGCTGTGGGTGTTGACCAAAAATCCCTGAAAAGTGATAATTCACGGCAACCGCAGGGGTGCCCTTTCTGGGCTGAGAGTTTTGGACACTATGAGTCGAAACGACCCTTCGAACCTGATACGGGTCAT
>JAPOKD010000815.1 GCA_029977825.1 Planctomycetota bacterium
CAGCGCAAGGAAATTGATTGCGATTACGAGGATCGCATTGAGGTAAGCGTACTTCCCATGGACGACATGGTGAGCGCTGCGATCGACGAACACCACGACATGATTTGTCAGGAAACTCTCGCAACAACCCTGGCGACCTCACGAATGGACGGCGTTGATGCAGTATCGACCGACGCGGGCCAGATTTTTGTGAGAAAGGTATCAGGATGACCTCCACCAATGAACCGGTTCCCGTGGGGGTTTTCCTGAGTGGAGGAGGACGGTCCCTGCAAAACCTGATCGATCATCACAAAAAGGGAATGCTGCCAGGAATCAACCTGCGGCTTGCCATTAGCAGCAGCAGTAAAGTGCGTGGCGTTCAAGTTGCCTCCAAGGCGGGCATCGAAACACACGTGGTGCTCAAATCATCTCACCCCGATCCCGACGCTTACACCGAGGCGATGTTTGGACCCTGCCGCGACAGGGGAATCCAACTCGTTGTCATGGCTGGTTTCCTAAAACACGTCTGCATCCCGAACGACTACAACAACCGCGTGATCAATATCCATCCCTCATTACTGCCCAGCTTTGGTGGGGCCGGAATGTATGGCAACCGTGTACATCAGGCAGCTGTAGACCGTGGCGTTCAATTCAGCGGTTGCACCGTTCACTACGTTGACAACGACTACGACAATGGCCCTATTATCTTGCAGCGCTGCTGTAGCGTTGCCGACGAGGACACTGCTGAATCGCTGGCCGCCCGTGTTTTTCAACTAGAATGCGAAGCTTTGCCAACAGCATTGCTAAAAGCAGCTGCCGCGTTTAAACAAGACTGACATTCAGATCTCGCGAGCATTGGCCTGCGACGAACCGCAAGACGAGTCACTGCCCTGAGACGTGCTGATGATCCCTGAGATGCGTCATGCAGTAGGCATGTTCTCCATCACATTGCGAACAGTACCGGAATTCCATTTTCGGATCCACGTTACTATCGACTCCACAGGTCGTACATCTGTGCCTCGGGGTACTTGCTATGTCCAACTGCTGGCGTTCCCACTTCGCTTTTCGAGCAGTATTCCGCACTCGCCCCAACAGCCACGGGCCGAAGAAGACAAGATAATTACCAACCGAAGCAAGTACCATCAGAGTCACCGCCCAGTTGCCGCCAAACATCGCCAGCAGGTAACCGGCCACCTGAATCATCGCAAGCCACTTCACCTTGACGGGAAGAACGAAGAACAACCTCAGCTCGAAGTCCGGATTGATGGTAGCAAAAGCAAGAAATACGGTGCCCTGAAGAAATCCTGCAGAGAATGCCTGTTCACGAACGATCCCTGCTGCAGCGATGGTTAATACCGCTCCCAACCACAGAAAGACGTTGTACCGCACTACACCCCAGTACGCTTCCAGCGCGTTTCCCATCATGTAAAAAATCAAATAGGCGAAGATCAGGAAGATAGGGTCGGATGTGAACGGAACAAAGAAGAACGTCAACAAACGCCAAACTTCCCCGGCTAACACAAGATCCCAAACCAACATCGCCCGCCCGGGCAAAGTGTTGTCATTCAGCGATGCCAGAAACATAAGCACCTGCCCCACGATGATGAACATCGTCAGGTTAGGCACAGCGATGGGTCGGACAATTCGATCTAGTCGTTCAAGCACGTTCGGTAAACCATGTTTTAAGCAGTTAGGCTGGAGTGCCAAGTTAACGGGTATTCCAATTAAAATCGAGAACCCTGAAAACGATCGTCGCCAGCGTCTATCGGTCATAAGGCCTTGGGACTGATGGTCGTTGCAACCAGGAGCACCGCCCGCCTAATTTTCTGCACAATCATCCGCAACCGGTAAAGTCCTGATTTCCCGAAAGCTCGCGGTTGAGTTCCAGCTGCCGGAGTTCCGTCTGTTCATTCACCCGCTAACGCTGACTTCAAATAACGCCCAGTGGCGTTACCAGACGCACAGGCGATTTGCTCGGGCGTCCCCTCTGCCAGGATTTTACCGCCACCTTTACCACCGGTCGGTCCAAGATCGATTATCCAATCACAAGCCGCCAACAGATCAAAATTGTGTTCGATAACGATTACTGTGTTCCCGGCATCAACCAACCGCTGCAACACGTTGCACAACCTCTGTACATCAGCAAAGTGCAATCCTGTCGTTGGCTCATCAAGCAAATACAAAGTCTTGCCCGTCGAAGCCCTTGCCAATTCCGTCCCCAATTTGATCCGCTGCGCCTCACCCCCACTCAACGTGGTACTGGCCTGACCCAGATGCAGATATCCGAGCCCAACCTCCTGCAGCGATCCGAGCAACCGCGATAGCTTACTTACATTTTCAAAAAACTCGGCCGCCTGATCAATTGACATTGCAAGAACTTCGGCCACACTCGCGTCTTTGAAGCGGACCTGCAACGTTTGCCGATTGAATCGCTTGCCACCACACCGAGTACAGGGAACGTGCAGATCGCTCAGGAAGTTCATCTCGATTTTTTCAACACCGTGGCCTTTACACAGCTCACATCTACCCGCTGCCGAATTGAAACTAAATCGACTTGCGGTAAATCCCCTTGTTTTTGCTTCCTTGGTTGCCGCAAACAATTTTCGTATTTCATCCAGTGCGCCTGAGTAGGTTGCGGGACAACTGCGAGCACTCCGACCAATGGGTCGCTGGTCGATGGGAATCAACTTGTCAATCTGATTTCCGCCTCTGAGTCCGCTAAACGGCCCGGGGCGACTTCCGACGAGACCCAATTTCCTGGCCAAAGCCGGGTAAAGTGTGTCGTTGATCAGCGAACTTTTCCCGCTTCCCGAAACACCACTGACACCGATCAGACAACCCAGTGGAAAAGTTGCGGTGACATCTCTCAGATTGTGGGTACTCACACCACTGATCACCAATTGTTTTCCTTTCCTCGCCTGACGCCGCGGTCTTGGTTCTGTAACCCGAAGCGTTCCATTGAGGTACTTACCGGTCAGGCTCTTGCTGTCTTTCATCACCTGTTTTGGAGGACCTTGGCTTATAATCCTGCCTCCGTGCCTGCCTGCCTGAGGTCCAATATCAACAAGGAAGTCAGCCGCGCGCATGGTTGCCTCATCATGCTCGACCACAACCACAGTGTTTCCTTGTGTCTGCAGTTCACGCAGACAATCGAGCAAACGATCATGATCAGCGGGATGCAGACCAATGGATGGTTCATCTAATACGTAACACACTCCA
>JAPOKD010000512.1 GCA_029977825.1 Planctomycetota bacterium
AGTTCAATCACAGCGTGTGTCCTGACGGGTTGAAATGGGATGCCCGTTACAGTTGAAGGGCGTCTTCGAGACTGACTGCAGGCAGCCCTGATGCATAACTCAGGGCCACCTCACCAGGAGCCTTAGTTATTCGAGTCAATTTCGACGCGTTCGCCGCGATCGTCTCGACAATCCATCTCCATGTGCTCTGGGTACAGCGCTTCGCTTCCGAGGATCTGAACGGTCATCTTCCCAACATCCTCCATCTCCATGACCTCGCGGCGTTTTTTGTTATTCAGGTGCGCCGCGACCTGATCATTGACGCGAACCGTCACCCGACAGATATGCTTGTTATTGACCGCAAGAGCAAGCGTTCTGATCACCTCAATCGACATGCTCTCGGCCGTCTTAACAAGAGCACGTCCTTCGCAACAGGGACAATCATTGTAAATGCTCCGCTTCAGGCTTGGGCGAATCCGCTGCCGAGTCATCTCGATCAATCCAAATGGGCTGGTACGGAGAATCTTTGTTCTTGCCCGATCCTTCTCCATCGCATCACGAAGCGTACGTTCGACCTTGCGTCGATGACTTTCTTTCCGCATGTCGATAAAGTCATTCACAATCACCCCGCCCAAGTCACGCAACCTCAACTGCCGTGCGATCTCTTTTGCAGCGGCCACATTCAAACGGAATGCATTCTCTTCTGCCGAATCATTGCCCCGAAAGCTGCCACTGTTGACATCAATTGCCACAAGTGCCTCAGTGGGATCAATCACAATCGACCCTCCATCACGCAGCTGAACCTGCCTCGTGTTAATTTTGATAATTTCCTGTTCCAGCTTGTATTTGTGGAACAACGGCGAATCACCCTCATACAGCTTCAGCCGGTCAACCACCCGCGGCATCACCATTTTCAAGAAGTCACGAGCTTTCTCATAGGACTCGGGTTCATCAACCAGAATCTGATCGATGTCGTCGCTGTAGATATCGCGAATCGTGCGAATGATGAGGTCACTTTCCTCATAGATCACCCCCGGCTCCTTCGTCGTCTTGACGCGCCGAGCGATGGCTTTCCACAGGCGGAGCAGGTACTCCAAGTCGCGTGACAACTCTTTTTCCTTTCGGCCCGCCCCTGCCGTTCGCACGATAAACCCGAGACCTTTTGGAGGGTTGAGCGAAAGCAGGCATCGTTTGAGTCTCTTACGGTCATCTTCATCTTCGATTTTCCGGCTGACCCCAACCCGCGCCAGTGAGGGCATCAAAACCAGATATCTTCCTGGAATGGAAATGTAGGTACTCAGAGTAGGCCCCTTGGTGCCAATCCCCTCCTTGATCACCTGCACCAGAACCTCGTCACCGCGCCGAAAGATCTCCTGAATGGGAGGCTTCACGCGTGGTCTTCCACCCTTGTACGCATGTTTGCTGCCGCGACCGGACTCTCTGGCACGTTTAGCTGCTGCTTCGGCGAGTTCATCAGACTCGCGCATGATCTCTGCCGGATCGTATCCTCCCTGACGGAAGTACTGCGGCTCAACGTCGCTAATGTGCAGGAAGCCATTTCTACCGACACCGAAATCGACGAACGCAGCCTGAATACTGGGCTCCAGATTTACAATTTTCCCACGATAGATGTTTCCGGCGAACGCCTCAACACTTTTACGCTCCATGTAGAGTTCTTCAAGACGATTGTTTTCCAACACCGCAATCCGGCATTCCTCGGGTTGCAGCACATTGATAAGCATTTCCTTTTTCATCGACAAGCACCTCAGGGGTGTTAGGCCGGCTTAATGCGAAACCAAAAGGTTCCGGCATGGACGCCGACGGTGGTAATGTTTTGTGAACAGCCAGCAGAACAGAGGCACAAGATTTCATGCTCCCTCCTCACGGTGGCTTCTAAGTGAATTCATCTGTGCCTCCCAACCGGGTGACACGGCAATTAGTTCTGGATCGCACCCATCAGGCTCTTGCTTGAGCATCACGCGGATACGGCGAATCAGGGTTCCACGTTCAACCCAATCACCAAACCCCAGCAGATCGAGAACATCGCCGGGACGGAGTGATGCTGCCTCGCTGGCAGCAAGACAAAGGTTGACCACGTCACCATTCAATTCGAGTTTTGTGATCTGTTCAGCAACCTGGACAGTCAACGTTTTCTTCTTACGCTCGACAGACACGGATTCTCTGGACAGCAGGTCCTTAATTGCAGTTTCAATCGTTGCAACGGAAACACCCTCAACAACAGACACGGTGTAGTCGCTCGACTTCAGCTGCGCCTTACTCATTCCTTCAGGAAGTCGCGTCACGCTTTTGATATTCAGTCCGGGCTGCTGGTCGGCTTCCAAACGCTCCAGTAACTCCTGTGCCGCCAGTTCTTCGGCCAGATCAATTTCGACAACTTCATCGATACTTTCGACACCAAGCGCCAAGGCAGACGGAAATCCAACCCGTGGTTTGGGGTGGAAACCCTCGGTCATGGAAAGCACCAAGCCCGCCCGTCGCAGCAGGCGTTCCCACAACCTGGCCAGATCCCGATGACTGATCCATCGCAACAGATCTGTCTTTCCAAATCGAACCCGATAGCGAATACGCACCACCGGTGCGTCCGCATCTTCTGATCCGTGTTCATCACTCTGTGCACGGACAACCTGTGCAGCAGGGACAACCTGTGCAGGGATGTTCGCGGAATCGGTATCAGTGGGTTCAGGATCGGTCACGTTAGTCATAAATGCGGGAGTAATTTTTGTTATTCAGGTCACGACCAGTTCAGGCACGAGGACACCCAGGCGATCCAGCAGATAGACGTCAACATCTCTTGCCGAGTCAAGCGTCATGACACGCTCGGCGATCTCTTTGCATTCGCTAATCGAAACGCTGCGGATCGCCTTTTTAATACGGGAAAGTGCAAGCGGTGGAACGCTCAGGTTTCTCACCCCAAGTCCGACCAGAAGCAAAGCTCGACCGGGTATACTGCTCATTTCACCGCAGACAGCCAGCGGCTTTCCCCAGTCATCGGCGACATCCACGCAGCGTTGTATTAATCGCAGCACTGCAGGGTCACTGGATTGGTACAGGTCGGCGACGTACTCGTTGCTACGGTCAACCGCGAGGGTGTATTGAGCCAGGTCGTTGGTTCCAATGCTCAGAAAGTCAACCTCTTTTACGAAGTGTTCCAGCATCACTACCGCCGCAGGAACCTCAACCATCATCCCGACCGGGATATCAGCACGGTGGGGAATCCCCTCCTCCTTCAAATCACGGGCAACTACCGTCAGCAGCATTTTCGCTTGTCGCAGTTCACCAATGGTAGTGATCAACGGGAACATGACACGGATATCGCCATGCGTAGCGGCTCTGAGTATGGCTCGCAACTGAGGTCGGAAAAGATCAAGATTGCGCAGCGAAAGTCTGATACTTCGCAAGCCCAAGAACGGATTGTATTCCTGCTCTGCTAATGGGCGGTGGCCCATCTTATCGGCTCCGAGATCCAGCGTTCGAATGACAACAGGACGACCATTCATTTCGCTCACAACCTGACTGTAAGCCTCGTAATGGTCTTGTTCGCTCGGCTCTTCCGTGCTGGCAAGGTACAGGAACTCGGTACGATAGAGCCCAATTCCATCTGCGCCACGCTCGAGACAGGATCCTGTTTCGTGCGGAAACTCGATATTGGCACTGAGTCTGATCCGCGTCCCGTCGGCAGTTTCCGCCGGCAAATCCCGCAACTCGGCTAACTGTGCACTGAGCGTCTGACTCTGTTTGATCCGCTGCTGGTAACTTGCCAGTGTGCTCTCGTCAGGATCAAGTATGATTTTCCCACGATCGCCATCAACAATCACCCGAGTCCCGTTTGCGACGGAATCAAGAAACGTACCGATTCCCACCACCGCTGGCAGTTCCAGACCTTTGGCAACAATTGCCGTGTGCCCCCCGGAGCCGCCCACTTCGGTACAAAAGCCCTGCACGTACCGACGATCAAGATTGGCAGTTTCACTAGGCGACAGATTGTGGGACAGAATCACGACAGGCTCTGTCAGATCCGAGAGTGGTTGCTCGTCAAACGCACCCAATTGCTGCAGCAACTGCTTTTCAATATCCAGCACATCCTCGGCACGTTCGGCCAGCATGGGATTCTCGAGGCGTCGAAGTGCCAGGGCATAATTGCGCAGCACACGATTGACGGCGTAATCGGCGGCATGCAGGTCGGTGGTGATGCGGCGTCTCAATTCACCATGCAAACGCGGATCATTAAGCATCTGCATCTGGGCAGAAAAGATGTCTCCAGTTTCGTCACCGGCAACCGCACTGGTTTCAAGGCGATTCGCCTCGATCTGCTTTGCAACAGCATCCACGGCCGAACGCAGACGCGCATATTCCTGGTCCGCCTTATTGGCGTCGATGAGAGTTCGGGAAATACGATAACCATCGGCGTCCAGCACTAGTGCTGGGCCGATCGCGACTCCCGGCGAAACAGGAATACCTTGCAGTTCGACCATCGTCGTGCGACGGAACGGTTATCACGGGAGCTACCCGCCAGATTGGAAGACGAAATCGGTTACGTCATCCGTTGATCGGCGTTGCTCCGAGGCCGCGTTCGCGGCGACCAGTACGTGCAGTGCGGTCCGTCATTGTTCGTTGTTTATGATTTATGTTCTGTGCCGGACTCGCACGCGCGAATCCGATTTTTCCATGACCTGTGGTTCAAACCACAAGTCTGGCGGTATAGCCGAGAAACAATGAGTCAACCGTCTAACGCTGACTCGGCCCCCGGCACTTCATTTGTCTCAACGAGCCAGGCATC
>JAPOKD010000539.1 GCA_029977825.1 Planctomycetota bacterium
AATGGAAAGGAACTGTACAACATCAAGTCTGATCCCGGCCAAAAACAGAATGTGGCAGCAGCGCACCCGAAAGTGGTGAAGCGTCTTACAGACTTCTACAACCAATGGTGGGCTGAAATCGAACCGTCCTTTCAGAACGCGACGGCAATCTACTTGGGGCATCCGGCTGATAATCCCGCCCGATTGACGTCGCATGATTGGATTACGACGGGCTCAACGCCATGGAATCAGAGTCATGTGCGTCGTGCGATGAACGGAAAAGGAAATACCGGTTTCTGGAATGTGAAAGTGACTGAGCCCGGTGAGTATCAATTCCGTCTCCGACGTTGGCCCGAAGAAGTTGATCTGCCGATTGCAGCACCTCTTGCACCCGGTGCTGCTGTGCCGGGCGCGAAAGCTTACCGAACTGCTGATGGTATCGCCATCCAGCCCACCAAGGCGACGTTGCAGATCGGTGATGTTACTGTTTCCAAGGCGATCGAGAAAAATGCAAAGGAAGTCACGTTCGATATAGCCGTCACGCCTGGCAAGAAAACCTTGTCAGCGTTGTTCGAATCCGAAGACGGAATCGTGCATGGAGCTTATTTTGTTTATGTAACGAAAAAGTGAGCAACCGTTGACGGGGGGCTTCACCGCACTCCGGTTCAATGGGAACGGGCATCGCCGCGTTCAGGCCGCTTGTTGCCTGGTGAAGGTGCAAGTCACTTCCTCTGGCAGAAGAAGTGACTTGTGTCAGCCGCTAGGAATCTGTCAGACGCGTTTTTTCGTTGCAGTCTTTCCGCGTGAAAATTGACATCTCACTGAGGTGATTATTGATGAACAGGCACATACCAAGACGTTTGTTTTTGGGTGGGGCGGTCTCGGCGCTCTCGCTGCTGAAGACCGGTGTAGCGTCCTATGCTGCTCCGGATGGGAAGGCTGGTGTCGGGAATGATTCTGGGCCAGGTGGATGTTCGGATCCGCCGAGCCAGCTGGCGGAGGGAAAAAACAGAGGATGGATCGATGCTCATGTCCACGTTTGGACGCCCGATGTTAAGCGTTATCCGATCGATACCCGCAGCTTTTCTGTTGCTGACATGGTGCCGCCAAGTTTCACATCACAACAACTGATGGCGGAATGCCAGCCCGCAGGTGTTGATCGAGTGGTTCTGATACAAATGAGTTTTTACAATCATGACAACTCCTACATGCTGGATGTGATTAAGAAATATCCGGGAGTTTTTTCTGGCGTTGGCATTGTTGATCATCAGGCGAATGGCTTGATCAAGCGGATTAAGGATTTATCCGGGGCAGGCGTTCGCGGGTTCCGTATCAGCCGGCGTGGTGCCGCCACAAAGACCTGGTTGAATGATCCCGGCATGGCAAAACTTTGGGATTTCACTGGCCGCCATGGGTTGAGTATCTGCCCTTTGATCAATCCAAGCGATTTCGATGTGATTGACAAGTTGTGTGTCAAATTTCCCGAGACTCGAGTTGTCATTGATCATTTTGGACGTGTGGGAATCACTGGCGAGATTGTACCGGCACAGCTCGATGCTCTCTGTAAGTTGGCCCGACACCGGAACGTTCATGTCAAAACGTCTGCCTTTTACGCGTTGGGAAAGAAAAAGCCGCCGTATAAAGATTTGCTTCCCATGCTTCGACGTGTCGTTGATTCCTTTTCACCGCAGCGACTGATGTGGGCCAGCGATTGTCCCTATCAGGTACAGGGACAGCACGATTATCAATCATCGATCGATTTGATTGGCAAGCATCTCGATACGTTGTCGAAAACAGATCGGCAATGGATTCTTCGTGACACAGCTGAGAAAGTCTTTTTCAGCAAAGTGTCTTAGGCGGCGTGGCTACCAATTGAGAAACCGTTTCAGTAACTCAATGCCAGGCTCGGTCAGAAAGCTTTCGGGATGAAATTGCCAGCCCTCGAGCGGGAATTCTGTGTGTCGCACGCCCATGATTTGCCTTTCACCGCCTGTGTCGGTCCAAGCCGAGACACTTAGTTTTTCTGGCAATGTCGTCGGTTTGATGACGAGGCTGTGGTATCGCGTTGCTACAAACGGATTGTCGATTCCCTCGAAAAGTCCCTGATTATCGTGCTCGATGCGGTCAGTTTTTCCGTGCATTAACTGTGGGGCTCGGATGATGCTGGCACCAAATGCCTGCCCAATCGATTGATGGCCCAAACAAACACCCAAAATGGGTACTCGACCTGCAAAACGTTTAATGCAGTCAACACTGATGCCTGCTTCATTGGGTGTGCAAGGACCCGGTGAGACCAGAATTCGCGAGGGCGACATGGCATCGATCTCATCTAACGACAAATCGTCGTTACGAAACACGCGAATGTCTGCCGCAGGGTCAATCTCACCCAATCGTTGCACAAGGTTGTATGTAAAGGAATCGTAGTTATCGATCACGATTACCATGGCGCACGCTTCGCTGATGATGTCAATGGTAAAATAAAATGTAACGTAAAAAAGATATTCTTGTCCTACCAGCTTAAACGCTCTTTAGCCAGTTCGGATACAGTGCCTATAATACACGTAGTGCAAGCAAGTGAAGTGTTTGTACTGAGTGTTCTGGATTCGTATTTCGGAAACAGACAACCATTACCATTATTCATTCTCGACGCTACGCCGATTGGCGGGCAGAGGGACTTAACCGATAAGGCAATTGCCCTGCGTGGCAGGTCGAATTCGGATTTTATACTCGTTCGTGTTACGGAACTCCATTGTGCTTTCGGTCCGCCCAAAAGTCGCCGAACTGGCGTTTCAGGTTTTCAGCCGGTCATTGCATCCCGAACTCTACACGATTCACAGGAGTCGACGTATCGAGCGGACGCGTTACGAGGCGCGGATTGATATCACCAATTGTGGCCACGTCATTACCTGGAATGGTGGAGGCGTGACTATCTGCGAAGTTGCAACAAGCGCGCACCAGCCACTGCCGAAACGCAGGTGCCTGTTGGCGAAATCCTTGAAAGGAAGTCGCACCGAGCGTGCGCAATGTCGTGATGGTGTTGAGTACCGAACCAATTTCCAGTTGGAGTCGGTGGAGCCAGATCTGTTTTGGATGGTTCAGCAGCAATTAGGTGAAGGGCCGACCGAAGGACTGTTGCACACGTTTGATGCAAGCGGACGGATGGCATTAGGGGCATTGAGTTATGTAAATGTCGAAACACGTCAGAATTCGATGCTCGTTCAGGCGATCCACACTTTTCCGGATGATTATGCGATCGTAAAAGTTGAGTCCGTGTTTTCGCTGCCCGCTGAAAAGAGTGCGGCTTGACGGTGGGCCCTACGGAGTGGCCTTTTGGCGAACTCGCCGGAGTCATCGATCTCGCTTGTGGTAAAGCCGTGCATGCGATCGCGGGAGAGCGGGCCAGTTACCAGCCAGTCCAGTCCTGTGGTGGGAACCCCGTTGAATTGGTCAAGAAGTACCATCGACTGGGCATCCGGTCTTTTTATATCGCTGACCTTGATGCGATCACTGGTCGACCCCTGCAGACTGCGCTGCTTGATCAGATGGTTTCCGAACTCGACGGTGATGTTCTTGTTGATGTCGGCTGGTCTGGCCTTGAATCTGCAGTAGCGGCTGACGCTGTCAGCGCCTTGGCTGAAACTCATTCCTGCTTAGGTGTGATTGCTGCTACTGAGACAGCGTATTCTACTGCTGCTGTTGAGGATTTAGCAGAACGCGTTGGCGGTGTAAGGGTTTGTTTAGGTCTCGATTTCCGGAACGGTCAGTTTCTCCTCTCGCAGCACTTGAAAGATCACAGCGTGGGCCCCAAGGCACAGGCAGCAATGGATCCAGCCAATGCTTCACCTGTAGGTACACCGTTGGGCAATGAAACACATGATGAATTTTGTGATAGCCCAAGGCATTGGATCGATCATGCCCTTGCACTGGGAATTCACCGGCTCGTGATTCTTGATATTGCAAAGGTGGGCAAGCAGGTCGGTACGGTAACAGGAGAGATGTGCTGTGAGGTCAAACAGGCGCACCCGCAAGTGAGTATTTGGTCGGGTGGGGGAATTCGCAATGCATCGGACGCAAATCAATTGCTTCACCAGGGTTGCGATCGGTGCCTGATTGCCACGGCGTTGCACCGTTTGCTTTGACCCGACTTGCTTTGCCCCCGAGACAACTCTCGGGATTATTCGATGCATGTACTCATGGCGTTGGTGTTGTGGATTGAACGTGCAGCAAGTGCCAGAACTGCAGTCAGTCTTTGATAGCCATTTCGAACCGCCTGATCGCAGTTGCCTTGCCATCAGAACCTGATTCGACCACTGCTCCACAGAGTCGTACATCACGCGTCGCGACATGAAAGTGGCACGGTTCAAACGAACGCGTGGTTTGCATGACGCGCCGAACATCGCGACCGATGATGCTGTCATAGGGGCCTGACATGCCTACGTCACATTGAAAGGCTGTTCCCAGTTCCATGACATGGGCGTCAGCAGTGGGGACGTGGGTGTGCGTTCCCAAGACGGCGGTAACCTTTCCATCGAGATAGCGAGCAAGGACCTGCTTGTCGCTGGTCGCTTCAGCATGA
>JAPOKD010000446.1 GCA_029977825.1 Planctomycetota bacterium
GGGCACTTGTATGTCTGTCCTTGAATTTATTTTGTCCACGAGGGATTAACCGTTTCAGTTTATGGTTGTTTCAAGTTTGAAAGACATTGCGGTCTTTCGTAGCTCTTTATTACGTTTGTGGGCGACGATGAACGGCGGCTAGCGCGCGGTCAAGTGACTTGGCCGCATGTCTCAGTTGCACGGGGCGGTATAGGCGTTCCCAGTAGGCCTTCAGGCACCAGAGCGATGTCGCTGCCAGAGGAATCATCAGGTAGCCTGACCAGTCATGGATAACTTGCTTTGCACCTTCCGACTCAAACCATCTGTACAGTGCCCCCGTGACTGTGATTCGCGTCGCGTTGACTAGCAATGCGAGCGGAATCGCTGCGCTAAGAAGGATGAACCGATCTAGCCAACAACGTTTTACCGTTGCGGCCCAGAATGCTGCCAACGCGATCATCCCCACAAAAATGCGCATGCCTGAACAGGCTTCGGCGACCATCAATCGCTGCTCTCCCACCCAGATGGTGTGCCCTTCGGCAATCGCAGGCAGCCCGATGATTCTCAAGAATCCAGTACTCAGGAACGTGGCTATCCCCTGCAGCTGCCAACTCAGACCCGTTTCCAAACGATACGGCAGCGGTACCAAAAGAAGAAGGAATGCAATTGCCGGGGCCGACCATTTCAAGGCGGGCAAACCACACAAGAACCAGACGATTCCAGCTAGCAGCGGTATAAGAGAGTAGCCATCCAAAAAATCCATATAAAGCAAGCGGCCAGCAATTCTCATGCATACAGAGAGAGCAATCAGAAAAAGGCCGGCAGGCTCGCAGCGTTCGCGGATTCCTGGGAATGTGTCTTTCCGTAACCAAAGTAAGACGCAAGCGAGTGGTAGGATCAAGTACCCGTGGGAGTAGTCCGGCTCGAGTCGCCAGGATGCCTCGGCCCACTTGAGTGTTGGCCACAAAGCATAAGTGATCGATGCGGCGAGAACCGCGACTACAGCAGCCACAAGGCTCCAATTGCAAGCAAGTTCATTCGCCGCAATCAGCGGGTTACTGCGTTTCGTTGTGCGTGTTGATTCGCTGCGTCCCGCTGAGCGGCTGGCGGCATCCTCGATGCCATTTTTTCTCGACGGCGTTTTGCTTTTCGAAGCTTTAACATTTGCGTACTGGGTAGGTCTTGGGACCGCACGCTCCTGAACATCCCGCAGTGCCTCACGACCCAGAGGAACTTTCTTTGTACGTTTTCGTTTCTTGCTTATTCTTGCCACTATGCTGCCAACGATCGACTAGGCGGATGTCTCTTGAAGGATTTGCGCAACTTCGTCGTCGTGGGTGGTGTAAAAACTCCACCCCGCCGTGGGGAATGCAGTGGTTTTGAGGGTTCTACTCACAGAACTCTCGACCTTCATTCAAAAGCCGGGTTCACAAATTGCCCTTGCCGCTCTTCGGCGAAAGAAGGACTCGCGATCATTGCGAGTCACCATGAGTCCCTTAACTCAACTCATACTAAGCACGTAATTAGAGTTCGTCAAACAACTAATTAGTGCCCTTTTGATTCTCTAGTTTTCCGATTACCAAGAGGCAGAAGGTTGGTCATGTTCCCAGCAGATTGGACTCGAAGTTTATTTGCTGAATCTAGGTATTTAAAAGCATTTCTGCCTTTTTTTGATGGTTAACCAAACAGGGGGTATGCGGAGTTAGCTTGCCGGTTTTGGATTGTCAGAGATGATGTTGGGTGTGACAAAGGTAGGGTTAATGGCACTCTGCCTGCCCTTGCCTTTGGTGTGGTGGAGGTAACTGGCTTTCAACGACAAAGCGTTGATCTGGCCAAAAGCAGGTTGCTACGGTGCCTTAGAAGCTGAGGCCGTCGGCGTGTGGATTGTGTATTAAGTGTGGCTTACCCCAAAGACAAGACATCTGGGAAGCGGGATCCAAGAACCGGAAATAAATTTCTTACGCATTACGCAATATCCACATCCACGCGGGTGGGGGAGCTTTGTTCTTTGGCTCTTCAGCATACGACCACAGCAAAACAGTATTACTTCACCCCAAGTCACATCGATCGATCGGTCGGGTTATTATCTACAGCTAAACCCGCTACGTGGCTGTTCTACGATGGCGGCCGCATCATCAAGGTTTTTACCCGTGCCAAGGCCACAGGCTGCATGGCTATGTCAGCGTCCAATTCCGCTCTCGCCTACGTTTTGACTTTCGTGTGCTCTGCCGTGACTGTTTGGAGTGCATGGGATCGAGGGGGGGGGGACTACAGCACCCAAATGATCGTTGCCTTGTGTTTTTGTGGTGTTGGACTCTTGGCTGCCTTACTGCTGACAGGCTCCCGTTGCGGCAAACCAACTCGGAATGGGAGAAGTCTTGGGTCTAATAGACAGCCTCCACCTTTGGTAGTTCTGGCGATCGCGATTTGGGCGGGAGCGATGTTGCAGACGCTGCCTCTGCCGCATGGCATAGCGGCAATCGTTGCTCCCGGCTCGTCGGAAGTTTATTCAAATTGGTTTCCCGAAGCCCTGCTCCGAGAATCTGTCGATTCGGGTGATGCAGTGGGGCTTGTCCTCGCAGAGTCTGCAACCGAAGTGAGGGTGAGTGTTGCTGCGACTTACACTCGTTTGGCTCTTCTGGCACCTCTTGCTTTTGCTGCAATGTGTTGGATTTGCTTTCTCTGCTTTCGCCGCGTGCATTCGATTTTCTTGTTTCTGTCTGTGATCGCTGGCTCTGCCACCATTTTTTCATTTTTCGGTCTGATCGATACGATTCGCTTGGTTCGCGACTGGCAGGTAGAGCTGCGACAGATGTTGGCGATTTCTCCCGTCGGTGCTGATGATCCTTTCGGTCCCTTTGTGAACAATAATAATGCTTCTGGCTTTCTTTGCCTGGCAATCGGCTGCACGCTTGGCCTGTTTGTTCTTGCTGAGCAGTTTTACGTGTTAAAAAAGCAAACGGCTGCGGATGACCGCGGGGCGCTTTCCCCCGGTCTGACCATCGCGCGGCTAGGTTCTGCGGCTGTCATGGTAACGTTGGTGGCTGGGGTCTTTGCCAGTAATTCACGAGGTGGGTTTCTTGGATTGCTTGCCGGCTCGATAGTGGTGGTTGCATTTCTGTTACCACGCGTCGGGAAATTTAAGTTTGCGTTTGTGCTCGGTGGTGTCGGTTTCTCGGTGTGGCTGCTGATCTCAGCCTTGGGTTTTGATACTCGCTCGAGGGAACGTTTCGAGACTCTGCTCGACGAGCGAATCATGGAGGATCCGCGTTTAAACCATTGGTCCGATGCTCTGGTAGCTGCGAGTCATTACCTGCCGTTCGGTTCTGGTTTGGGGACTTATCGTTACGCTTGTCTTCCGTTTCAGGACCAAGGCGTTCCGCTTTGGTTTGTGAACGCAGATGGCATGCCGATTGAATGGCTGGTCGAAGGCGGGGTCTGGCTACTACCAATGCTTGCTTTGGGGGTAATTGTTCTGGTTCGCCATGTTCGGCGGATCGGCTCTGCGCTGAAGCGTTTGGATAGTGAGGGGGCTGAGCAGTTCTCAGAGGCCGGCGTGTTCATTGCTTATGCGAAATCCGTCCGAGCAGTTGCTCTGTTTTCGATTCCAGCATTACTGGTAACGCAGTGCTTTGATTTTGGCATCACTTTGATGCCTCTTCTGCTGACATTTGCAGGAATAAGCTCGGCAGTTTTGCGGATTTCGGCCGACATCAATGGCCCAGTCATCAATTCAACAAAGTCACCGTTGGACGATTGTGATGGAAGCAAGCACAAAGCTGATCGTGCCAGTTTTTTCATGAAAATTGGCGAAACACGTTGCGTTGCTTTTTGGGGTCAGGTTTCCGGGCCTGTTGTGTTAGCCATGGTCACAGTTGGATTGGCCATGTCAGCAAATGAGTTGCACGTTGCGTCGGTCGCTCAAGACGAAATGAGCTGGTTGCGGCGTGAGCGTAAGCAGAAATTGCTGGTTGATGTACCTGGTTTTTCTGGCCACTTGGCAAGGCTGGAGGAGCTTGCGTCGGCGAATCCCGGCAAGGCACTGATTTGGAAAGCCGTTGGTGAATTCAGGATCGCTGAACAACAGCGTTTGGGGGCTGAACGGCTGTTTCAACTGCAGCCAGATTCTGTGGATTCTCATGCGAGTTGGCTCGAAATGAAAACGGTGAGGCATGCTTCTTATGGTGCTCAGGGACGAGGTTCATTTTCTGCTTGTTTGTTGCCTACGCAAAGTGCCGATGAGTACCGTAAGGCCAGGCAGGACTTCATCAACGCACTGCTATTGAATCCACTTGACCCGGCTGTCCGCATCTCTCTGTTAGAATTGGATATGGTCGCTCCTAATGCAAACGCAGCGTCACCTGAACTGTTACTGCAAGCTGCAAGATTGCGGCCACGAAGCGATTCCTTCCTGGATTGCCTGCTTTGGTTTGCGTCCGATTATCCCGGGGCTGACAGTTTGCCAGAGCTTGGCACGATGAGAGACGCGTTGAGTCAGGAGCGTTTGCAGGAAGCGAGATAGGTCAAAGAGACTTTCACCAAGTGGAAGCAGGTCAGCAGGCAGCATTTCTCGGACGCGATTTGGTCACAGGACCTAGTGCGTTTTGGAGACGTTGAAGAACTGCTGGGGGGTGGCATTGATTTCCGTGCTCGATGCCATTCATCTCGTCAGGGGCGTTCCGTCTCTTGCATGTTTTCCTCCCCAACACTTGGAGGTAAATGGAGTGGTATCGCACAAGCAACGGATCAGGTCTCTTTATTGGGGTGAACGCAGACACCGGCTTCTGCCAGCGGTCCGAGTTGCAAAAATGCTGGTGGCCAGGATGCTGGAAGTCCTACCGATACATTCGAGTTCTTTTCGCGGTAACCCGTAAATTACCACATTTCCTGCTTTGTGGATCGGAGTACGATGTAGGGAGAAAGCAGCGAGGCGTCAGCCTTGGCTTTAGCTCGCTGCTCGAGTTGATAGCCGCGCCGTGCAAGTGTTTTAAGCCGCTGATTTGCGTGCCGACGTTAGACAAACTTGTGCCAAAACTGGATGTAATTCACATGAATCGAACGGGTCACCGTGGACGCGGTTTTGCGATGTTTTGCTTATGGACGGTGGCAGGTGTGCTTTTGGGCGTTGGTACTGCGTACTTTATTTATGCAAGGCAGCCGCCATTATTCGAGTCAGCCGCAACACTTCGTTTAAGACGTGTAGAGCGAGAAGAAAGCGACAAGAGTGCTGAACGTGATGATGCACAGCGAAGCCAGCAAGGTTCCGAAAATGACACCGACGTGGAGGTTGCGGATGTAGCGAATCCGATTTCTGGA
>JAPOKD010000874.1 GCA_029977825.1 Planctomycetota bacterium
ACACCCCAAAACATTCCCCATCAACGCGGTGTTGCGAACCGATTCCATCGTGGAAAATAATTGCGGATGTTAATAACGTCCTCGGGTGCGGACACCCGAAGCAACTCCATTGTGGGCTGGCACTTCATAAACACTGAATTCCGCCCACAGCATCAGATGATCACTAACCATCAATGCCTGTTCCTGGGTGATTCCAAATTCCCGCTGCAAGTCAACTAATCCAAAACGCCCCGTGTACTCACGCGTCGTCGTTTGATCGATCAAGATGTGATCGAATGTCCGAGTCTGCAAGGTGTCTGTCAGACAGTCGCCACCCAGTGATACCACATTGGGTATCTTCCCCAACTCGTCGAGTCCTTGGGTGTTCACGCCAAGATTACCGAGCAGAATGCAATCTTCTTCACCATTTTTCTGATAACCGTATTGCCGCACACTCTGAAAGACATCATCAAGAACATTCATTTCGTTCGTCGCAGAGGCATCACTGACGTGACTGGGATTAGCGTGAGCGTTGATCAGAGTAAAGCGAAACGGACTGCGTCCCCCTACGGTACCAAAACGAGTCTCGAATGAAGCCACCATCGGCTCAAAATGCATTCGGTCGGTAGGGTCCTGCACTACAAAGGCGCTGTCAGCTGCCAATTGAATTCGCGATTGATCCCAAATGAACGCAAAGCACTGCATGTCATCCCCACGCCCTACAGGTGGACTGACTTGCGACCCAAACTGACCGCCAGAGGCGTCAAGCTTCTCCATCAACATCGCAATGCCGCCCGCATCCTTCGAAACACCTTGAATTGCCACAATGTCGACACGCGAGATGACGCTTGCCAAGACCGACAGGATCCCAGCATCTTGAGCTTTGGCGGAATCAAAACCCTGGATACTGAAAGTAGCCAGACTCATCGTTTCCGATGGCTTCCCGGTCGCTGCAGGCATACTCACAGGCTGGATTGCCGAGGCCACGCTGGCTGCCGCAGTGGCTCCGCTACCGATATGAATCGCGGATAAGTCAACCCTTCCCGTGACCACCATCCCCAACACAAATAAGAGCCCAGCAACGCTAACAAGAGGGCCAATGTACCGAGTCAGTGGTATATGCGTTTTGGCTGGTCGATGTGTCGATTTCGTACTGGCCGCCGCCTCATTCGAATTGCCATCGCGGGCCGTATCTTTGCCCTTGGCGGAATCACCGCCTCCCCTACCGGTTGCATCTCCTTTCTTGCTGCTACTGGATCGCCGCTTACGCTTTAAAAACTTGACCATTTCAACTCTCACGCCAGTACAAAACAAGAATCACACGCACGCTTGATGAATCAGACTCATCCGACTCTTCCCTACTTTGCCGCAGCAGAGCCAATGCGATCGGCAGACAAGCCCGCGTAGACCATGCATCGCTTCAACCCAATTCATGCCGCCTGCCGAACCGCCGAATCGATGCCTATATCGCGAATTGCTTCCCTGCAGAGCTGCTGCAATCTTGCTGGCGCAGCCTCACTGATGGCACCCAAGACGGGAATTGCATCCCTCGCCTCTGGACCAATTTCCCGCAATGCCCACACACTCCGTTCCCGTGCGGGAAGAAATTGAGACTTGGCCACGACATCGCACAGAGCCGGTACGGCACCGACAGCTTTCTTCCCCAGCCTGCCCAACAACGTGGCTGCCCAATAACTGATTTCACCATCCGAACGATCCGCCAGTGACGCAATCAAAGCTGGCAATTCAACCAGGCTGGGTTGCAAGCAGCCGTCGAGCACTTCCGCGGCTGCAGCGCGCACGCCATCGTCACGGCTGCCAGCAAGCCTGATAATCTGACCAGATACAGCGGCGACTCGTGTACTTTGTCTAATCTCCATGAGCGTTTGCAACTGCACATGGTGATCACCCTCGACCAACCTGTGCTGCCATTCAGCCTGCTGTACGTCACTTGCAGTGGTGTTTTTCCCGGACGATGGGACGCCGTCAAACGACGATTCATTTCCACGATCAGGACTCGACATTCCAGCTCCCGCCATCCGCCACTAACATATTGAGTAGCGAAAAAGTCTCACGGCTCCCGTTTCCATTCAGCAACACTGCCAGAACACGAGACGGGATGATAAACTTACGAATGTTCGGGAATACGACAGAACGAGTGTTTCACGCAAGCCCGGATACAAGTTTTGCTAGCACACGTTTCCGACCTTGTAACGTGACTTTCTGCAGACACTGATTCCCCCCAGATTCATCTTCCACCATGCAACCATCAACCGGCTTTGATATCACACCCGACCAGAAATCGATTGCCACGGTAGCTCGTGAGATTCGTTTTTTTCCGACGCATAATGCGGCTCCTGTCAGCCTCACGACTTCGGCCATCGAAACATGGAATGAGGAGGGCTACCTGGGACCTCTCGATCTGTACGACCCTGAGTCCATCAAAGACATACGATCCTACTTTGACATACTGCTCCAAGAGACACTTGCGGCCGGTCAGGACAGTTACTCGATCAGCAGCGCGCACCTGAAGCATGGTCGAGTGTGGGACATTCTGAACCATCCCCAATTGGTTTCGTACGTGCGAGATCTTCTGGGCGAGGATGTCATCGGCTGGGGAAGCCACTTTTTCTGCAAAATGCCGATGGACGGCAAAAGTGTCGACTGGCACCAGGACTGCAGTTACTGGCCACTGACACCAACCAAGGCGGTGACGGTCTGGCTCGCGATCGACGACGCCGACCGAGAGAACGGGTGCATGGAGGTCTACACCGGATCGCATCGACATGGACTGATCGACTTCGAAACATCCGCAGCCGATTCAGGTAACGTTCTCAATCAGTCAGTGACGGAACCGTCGAAATATGGGGATCACAAATTGACGGCTTTAACAGCCGGGCAAATCTCAATTCATAGCGATCTGTTGGTGCATGGTTCTTCACCAAACCA
>JAPOKD010000658.1 GCA_029977825.1 Planctomycetota bacterium
CCAGCAACAAACGTGACTCTTCCTACTCGAGACCTGAACACATCGGCCACCAAACGCCAGATTCCATCAGTTTCACTGGGATCTGATAAAACGCGGGCCGAGCGAGTATATTGCTAGGGCCGCAGCAAGGGCGATAAAAAAACACCGCTTACGATGAGCGGTCAAACAAAAAGCCCCAACCGCTTAAGACTCCTGATACGAATCACAACCTGGTTTAGTGACAGCTCTCCGTCGTGGTTGCATTTTGCTGCATTTTGATCAACGGGTCCCTGACCACCAATGAACACTTCGTTGCGATGTAGAAAAGCACCGCTGCTCCAGTTTGGAAAAACACCATGCTGTCCATAACACTTCTCTCATTTCTATTTTTCACCGGGCTTGTGATTGTTCTCACGTGGTGGTTCACCCGTGGCTCTGATTTGAACACGGATGAGGGCTACTTCCTGGCAGGCCGGAGTCTGACAGGCATTTTTATCGCGGGTTCACTGCTGCTAACCAATTTATCAACAGAGCAGTTGATCGGATTGAATGCTGGATCATTCAATGACGGCCTATCGGTGATGTGCTGGGAAGTCATCGCTGGCATGTCGCTCGTGGTTTTAGCTTTGGTGTTTTTACCGCGATATTTGAAATCAGGAATCGCTACGATTCCACAGTTCCTTGAGGAGCGTTACGGTCCATCAGTCCGGGCCTTGACGGCTGGCATCTTCATTGTTGCTTACATGTTGATTTTGCTTCCATTCGTATTATTCCTCGGTGCTCGCGGCCTCAATGGAATGCTCAACCTTCAAGAAATGCTGGGCTTCAAAGATGAATTGTCTGCGATATGGGGTGTGATTATCTTCATAGCAATTTTGGGTGGCGGATATGCCATCTGGGGCGGCATGCGAGCGATCGCAGTGTCAGACACTTTCAACGGGGCTGGCCTGTTGATCGGTGGTCTGATGATCACATTCTTTTCGCTGCAAGTCGTTGCTGATAATGATGGCGGCTTCATGGGAGCATTTGAGAAGATCAAAGCCGAAGACGCCGATGCGTTCAAATCGCTCGGCACAGCCGACGAGGGAACCCATTGGCCCACACTTTTTACAGGTGTGCTGCTACTGAACTTCTTCTACTGGTGCACGAATCAGCAGATCATACAAAGAACGTTTGGTGCGAAGAATCTTGCCGAGGGTCAGAAAGGTGTTCTCCTGGCTGCTTTCTTCAAGATTCTTGCTCCGTTGATCCTCGTTCTACCGGGCATCATGGCCGCTTACCTTGTCCTCGGCATCGGTGACACTGAGATGGTGCAGGCAGTAGAGGAAGACGGCCAGTTGATCGCTGACCGGGCTTATGGCGCATTGGTTAGTCGAGTCCTGCCGAGTTGGCTGCTGGGTTTCTTTGCCGCCGTAGTGGTAGGTTCGATCCTCTCAACATTCAATTCCGTACTAAACTCTGCGGCCACTCTCTTTTCGCTTGATGTTTACAAGAAATATTTGAATCCGAAAGCATCCACCAAGTCAGTCGTACGCTCCGGTCAACTCTGCAGTTTCGTGGTTGCGGTCTTCGCCGTGATAGCGGCACCTCAAATCTTTTATGAACAGGATCATATTTTCGGATTCTTCCAAACACTCAATGGTGTTTACTTTATTCCTCTGCTTGCCATCATCATGGTAGGGATGTTCCACCGTTTTGCAGATGAAAAATCCGCGCTCATCACCTTGCTGATCGGAATCGGACTGATGGTCACCGGCACTTTCTTCACGGGTGAAGACAAAATCAACAATATTGAAGGTTGGTTGGTAAGATCCTTTGGTAGTCCATTCCATTACATGGGCGCTGTCTTCGTGCTGCTAATCGTGCTGCAACTAGCCCTGAGCTCCAGTGGCATGAGCAGAAATGAGCCATACGTCCAGAAAGACAAAGGCCTGGTTGACCTAACACCTTGGAAGCCTGCCCCATTCGTTGGTGGAGCCTTGATTGTGCTGGTGCTTGGGATTTATGCCTTTTTTGCAATCTAGAACAAAATCACCAAGCCGTGATCAAACACAATTTGATCAGTCGCAATCACGGCTGCAAGAATCGCTGAGGCCTGACTTGTCTTGAGCCGCAGCGTTTCATGTGAATCAACCCTGCCGCAAGTCGTCCAAACCGGTTTTGCACAGCAGCACCAGTCTGGTGTGAACTACACAGACTGCCAGTCAACGATCACACTTCCTTCGCAGCCTGAAAGTCGGCACTGCGAATCGAGCATGCAACACCCAAAGAAACCACAGGCCGAGTTCAACCATGAAACACCCGAACAGTGCGGTGCAAATCTCCAGCGGATGTCTGTCTTGCCTGTTGTTAGTTTTTTATCTCCTCATTCTCTCAAGCGTGCAGGCAGCTCCCAAAACGCTCACCCCTGAGCGACCCAACGTCATCATGGTCTTCATTGATGACATGGGCTGGTCGGACCTGTCCTGCTTCGCCGGCAAACAAGTCGAAACAGAGCACATTGATCGATTGGCAGCAGAAGGAATCCGCTTCACCAACTTCTACGTGAACTCGCCAATCTGCTCGCCGTCTCGTGTTGCTCTTTCGACGGGCCAATACCCACAACGTTGGCGCATTACCTCTTACCTCAACAATCGCCGATCCAATCACGACCGTGGCATGGCACAATGGCTGAGTCGGTCGGCACCCATGCTGTCCCGGCAACTAAATCAAGCTGGTTACGCAACGGGGCATTTTGGCAAATGGCACATGGGCGGCCAACGCGATGTGGGTAATGCCCCGTTAATCAGTGACTATGGATTTGACCGAACACTCACGAATTTTGAAGGGCTCGGCCCACGTGTCCTGCCACTCAAAGACTCCTATGACGGACTACCACCAAAGCGTCATGACTTAGGCTCTGCCAGTTTAGGCAGGGGCCCGATTCGCTGGCTGGACCGATCAGTCATCACTGCTGAATTCACTCGCCATGCGATTGATTTCATCGACGAGTCGGTTGCGAACAATCAACCGTTTTATGTCAATATCTGGCCGGATGATGTCCATTCACCTTTCTTTCCGCCGCAGAAGCTTCGTGCCGAATCTGACGGAAGCAAGCGTGAGCTGTACTATGCCGTACTCGACGCGATGGACCAACAGCTAGGACAGCTGTTTTCAAAGATACGTGAGGATGAGCATCTTCGAAACAACACACTCATCATCGTTGCTTCAGACAATGGTCACGAAGATGGGGCTGGCCAATCAACCCCCCTGCGTGGTTCGAAAACATGGCTTTACGAAGGTGGCATTCGATCTCCGCTGATCGTCTGGGGCCCCGGACTGATCAACCAGAACGCGGCGGGAACGACCAACAACGAGTCCATTTTGTGTGCAATGGACCTCAACGCGTCTCTTTATCACATCACTCAGGTGGCACCACCAGCAGATACAGAGCTCGACGGAGAATCTCTCCCCGAAACCTTGCTGGGAAAATCACTGGCGAGTCGTTCCAAACCAATCTTCTGGCGTCGTCCTCCGGATCGTCCCGGCGATCGACACGAAGACAATCCGGATTTGGCAGTTCGTGATGGCCAATGGAAACTACTCGTTAATTTTGATGGCAGCAAACCGCAACTGTTTAATCTTTCCGTGGACATGAGCGAAGGGAAAAACCTGATCAAGTCGCATCCCGATGTGGCGGAAAAACTCCTGGCGTCATTGTTCCAATGGAACAAGAGTCTGCCTTTAGACGCGGCAGTACCCGGTTTCAAATCCGGTGGAACATCCAACACACCGCTTGCGGAGAATTTATTCGTCAACCCGATTGGTGAAGGAGCCGACCCATGGGTGATTCGCGACCCAAATTCGCCCCGGTACCTGTGGTGCCTGTCGGA
>JAPOKD010000796.1 GCA_029977825.1 Planctomycetota bacterium
CACATTCGCGACATTCACTATCGGGAACTCACCGGCGGGCCCCATTCACCGACCAGTTGTGAATGCCCTTTCAAATCTCGCGCGTCCCTCAGTAAAGCTTTAACCCTCAGTTCTCTCGAAGGTTCTGCAGCTGACAATCTTCTCTCTCAGGAACCAGTCTCGCTAGAGGCGCCGTTATCCGAAGCGTCGGGGGAGCCTCCCGTACTTTCCTCAACCTGATCCTGCGTTGCTTCAACCTTATCAAGCTGTCGTTTGGCTTCATCGACAGCCGGCTTGGCCCAGTCAATCGATTCAAAAGTGACAATGATTCCGTTCAACTCTTTCCTAACCTGCTCAGGATCATCTGATTGCAAAGCCACACGAATCCGAGTGAGTAAACTACCAGCACGTTTGTCAATTGCATTCAATGGTGCACGTTCAAGTAGGCGTTGCTGCTCACGTTTTGCCAATTCGACCATCTCTCGCAACTCAGGGTCTGTGACGTCTGCGTCGTAAACAGCAAGCCATTGTTCGATCTTGCCTGCAGCCTGTGTGGGGTTCAATTCACGATCCTGCATAGAACGAACGAAGCTCTCCTCGGAAGCCGACAAGTCTGTGATCCCAAGTTTGCTTTGTGCGTTAAGACGTTTGAGCACACCTCGCAGTTTGATCCCCATTTGAAGATCTTCCACCTCGGTATGCCGGGGATCGTCCGGATAAAGCTGCAAAAAAGCCTGCATCGCCGTGCTGTTCCCGCTTAACGCGTCGATATAGAGTTCATCAGGTGAGGGCGTCTGCATTGCCCAGAAGAACAAAACACCACCCAGAACGAGAATCGACGCCATGCCGACGATTTTTCCCCAACCAAGAAAACTCTGTTCAGCCCAAACCTGCCGGTTGGCGAACACACCTGAATCTGCCTTGGCATCATTGACAGTCTGAAAATGAGTGTTGGAAACCGGTTCGTTATCCTCAGCCGCCAACTCCTCAATCAGTCGTGTCGGACCCACATTTCCAACGGACATCACAGTTGGCTCTTCAGGACTGACAATAATCAAATCATCAGAACCGGACGACTGGAACTCACTCGGCGAGGCAGTACCCGCGCGCACGCTCGTGCCAGCACGCACGTCTACTCCAGTGGCATCAACCTCTCCTGCCCCATTTGTTTCCCAGACATCACTGGAATCATCTTCCTCGCCCAATCCCTCCTCGGTAGGTGACCCCTCGGAGGCAACAGTTTGGATCCGCTCCAAACCAGCTTTCATTGCCTTTAACCGATTCATCACAGCCAACGCAGTGGGTGGTCGGTCTTCAGGCGATTTCTCCAACAGTTCGTCAATCAGTTCAACCAATTCTGGTGGGACATCGGGGCGAATCAAATCGACCGGCACAGGGCGATCTCTTTGCAAGGCATTGATCACCTGTGTCACCGTTTTACCAGTGAACGGCGCGCGACCCGCAAGCATTGCATACATCACACTGCCCAAAGCATACAGATCCGTCCTCTGCGTGATCCCTTCGCTGGTGGCCTGTTCGGGCGCCATGTAATCAGCCGTCCCTAACAGTGAACCTGCAACCGTGTTTGAATCACCAAAGATTTTAGCGATCCCAAAGTCAACCAACTTGACTTGCCAATTCTCATCCACCACCAGATTGGCAGGCTTCAGATCTCGATGAATCACACCAATATCATGGGCATGCTTCAGAGCCCCACAGACTTGAATTGCGATATCAATTGTGGTTTGCCATTCGAGTCGTTTTTCGCGTTTGATTACTTTCTGCAGAGACTCGCCACGCACCAACTCCATGGAATAAAAAAGGTGCCCTTCTTCTTCACCAAAGCCATAAATTCGAACGATGCCGCTATGGGACAGACATTGCAAACTTTTAATTTCGGCATCAAACCGTCGCCGAAATTTAGACTCATCAGCAACGTTGTCTGAGATCAGCTTGACAGCAACGGGTTGCTTTGTCTTCTCATGAACTGCTGCAAAAACAGTCCCCATGCCGCCACGCCCCAACGGTTTTCCGATGCGGTAGGGGCCCAAAAATTCGAACGGAGGTGAACTCATGAATGAACACGCCAGTGAGTGAGAAGCTGCTAGCCTATTCTAGACGGTTATCCAAACACCGTCAGCGCGGGCTCACTGGCAGCCGACCCGGAACGAACCGAGATTCCCTCTCGGAGACGAAATCTCTATCATCACAGCGATGAATGATCAAAATTCTAACGAGTTACGACGCCCAAACGTCGTTCTGCCCGTACTTTTAAGCATAGTCGCTTTATGGTTATCGCAGCCGCCGCTGCGATTCTGGTGTTTCGGGTTCGCTGCTTTGGTGCCCTTGATCTACCTGATCTCGCTGAAACAGCGTTTTCGTCGCCGGGATTATCTGGTCATCTGGGGCGCATACACACTGTATTGGCTTGCTTCATTGCAAGGCCTGAGGCACGCTCATCCGCTGATGCATGGCCCCTGGCTCGCATTAGGCGGCTACCTCGCGGTTTACACCACTTTGTTCGTCGCCTTCTCACGTTTCCTGTTTCATCGGGGCATCAGCTTGCTGCTCGTGGTTCCGTTGGCCTGGGTTGCTCAAGAATATGTCCGCAATTACCTGCTGACGGGTATCTCCGTTCTCATGCTGGGACACGTGCTACTGGAAGTGCCCATCCTCGTCCAAATTGCTGACCTCTTCGGTGGATATGGGGTCAGTGCTCTCCTGGCATTAACCAACCTGTTCATCTGGCAGACCATTCAGGTCTGCAGACGAAAAACAAGTCGCGCCCACTATGCGTTGGTATTTACCACCACGCTGTCCAGCCTCCTAGTAGTGCTGCTTTACGGCAATTATCGACTCAACCAGCCACTCGGCGAACCATTAGCGCGGTTCGCGTTGATCCAGCGAAATGAAGAAGTTGAATACGTATTGAATCCAGAACGCCAGGACGAGATGTTTCGCGGATATGCTGCGTCGTCAGTAAACGCTGCCCGCCTTACCCCTGAGGTAATCGACGCCTATATATGGCCAGAGTCGATGTATAGTGCCACCAATCCACATGCATATCTGCTGCCAGACGCCACCGTTCCACCGCAATTTCCCGGCAACCTGAAGGATTTTGAAAAAGCCATTGAAAATCAACAAAGTGTTTTTACTCAAAGAGCAGGTTTCCTTCAGTCGGCGCTGCGCAGCGAACAACCAGCAAGCACACAGGCACCAGAATTGATTGTCGGCTGCGGGGTCATTGAATACGGCGCCGGTGTCAACGTTTATAGTGCCGTTATCAAC
>JAPOKD010000411.1 GCA_029977825.1 Planctomycetota bacterium
AGTCGATTCGTTGCTTGCTTATGATGAATTGGGATTGGAACGCATCTGGCAGGATGATGGAATTCCGATGCGACCATTTCAAGTGCGTTGGTTGACTGCCAACTAGTTTGTGATAGGCACCCTGCCCTGCTCTGCTCTGCCCTGCCATGTGCCGCGACGATGTCATGTTCTGCGATGCCCTGGCCTCGCTGCGAACTTGTCAGTCTTTCGTTGGCACGTCTGATCAAGCCGTCGACAGGCTTGGCTGGAAAATCTGTGCGTACGGTCGGCGGCGACTGGAAATCAATTATCGAATCGCTTCAGGGATTGGAAGGTGACGCAACACTTTCCAGGTACGCCAACACTTCAAAGACTTCGTCTTTGGTGTATTGGTCCAAGAGTGCTTTTGGCATCATCGACACTGATGAGGGAACCATTGCTTCTATATCATCTTGCAAGATAACCGTGGGCTCTTTAGCCTCCGGGTTCGAAAGCAAGGTAACCTTGTCATCGTCCTCACTCAGCAACACGCCCGTTACCGTGCGTCCATCGACGGTTAAAATCCGTTGCATGACGTATTTCGCGTCTACTTTGTGAGAAGGTTCCAGTATTTCGCGCAGGATGCCAACGCGATCACCTTTCCAGCGTTCAAATACATCGGTCAGCTCCGGGCCAATTGCGCCGCCTTCACCCTGCATCTTGTGGCATCCTGCGCATGAAGCTTCAGCAAATAGTCGTTTGCCGATTTCAGGTGAGCGGCCACGGATGCCGGATTCAAGTTCTTCTTTCAAGTCGTTGACTTTCCAAGACTGGACGAATGAGCGGTTACTGCCGATGGGATTTGCGGGCTTCGTTGGATTTTTCAACCAGTCATCAAGATCATCTACCACGACCATCACTCCGTACATCCGATACCAGTGCTGAGGAAAGGTGCAGACATAGGGATACTCGCCGGGAGTGCTGGGTGCCGTGAATGTCAGTGTGGCTTGTTGATCGGCCGGCACCATTGCAGTCGCGTACAAAACCTTCTCAGATTCTGGGACATAGGGCAGGTTCTTCCAGCCATTGTTGGGACCTGCCTGTAGTCCAAGTTGAGCGACTTCTTTGAGTGCTTCAGGAACCGTGACCACAAGGTTGTGTGGCATCAGATCGTGGTTTTCCAGCACAATCTGAACAGACTTGCCTGCTTCAACTGCAAAGTAGGGTATGTCATATCGCATCTCTTCCTCGACGGTCTTGATGCGGATGACACGAACAGTGACAGCGTTGAGTCGTTTTCGAAAGGTCCTCGCCTGTTCGGAAGGAACGATGGCGAGTAGTTGGTCAGCAAGTTGCATGGCATCAATGAAGGAAGCCGTTGTTCGCTCTTCGGCTGGGGTTTTTTCTGCGAGGTCGACGAGAAAACTTGTGGCGGTCAGGCTGGCCTTTGCTTCACGATCCTGCATTGGGATAGTCAGTAGACTGCGAACGGTGGCTGCTCTCAATTTGTCGTCGGTTATCAGAGGAGCAAGCCGCGAAAACGAATCTGCTGCTTCGAGCGGTATGAAGCCAAGAGTCCGGATCGCGGTGTTGGACAACGCTGTGTCTTCCGATGAGTCCAGCAAACTCACCACGCGCGATCGGAATCTATCTCGCTGTGTTGTCTCCGGAAGCATTTGGACTGCTTTCAGAAATGCAATCTGCCCCGATGGATTCTCAGTCAGTTGATTGAGTTCTTCATCGGATTGGCCGGAGATCAATAACGCTGCTGTGGCGATCGCCGAAGCAAGCTTGTTATCGCTGCGCGTGGCTTCACGTAGGGCATTGGTATTAGCTTTGAGTTGTTCTGTGTTCAGGCCTAGCAGCATCTTTGCCAATTGTCTGGCAGTTCGGTTCTCGTCTGGTTTGGACGCATCAAGTTTGTCAATCGTTGCCATTGTGATGGTGACTGGGTCACTTTCCTGCAGTTCTGCCAGAGCATTGATGGATTCGAGCCTGAACTGAGGTGACATGCCAACTCTTGCAATAATGGCCTCGTAAACTGGAATGTACTTCCTGTCCGTTCTCTTACGTTCCACCATCAACAGTCGTTGGTTGTCCAGCCTTTTGAGCTGGTACGCCACAATGCGTGGGCTTTTGTCGAGAAAAACTTTTGGGGCTTCGACTTTTCGCGTGTTGCTGGTCGTGTCACCAGCGGCGTGGTCGTGATCCTGGCCCCAACTGGAGGCCGCCAGGAGATTTGTAAGCAGATAACAGTAAGCAAAGTATCGCATGATATTGAAATTGGTTCATCAAGACACGACAACAGGCTGCTAAGGCTTTTGCAAGACAGCGTCAGCAGGTTGCCGTGAGTTGAAATTGGATGATTGCAATTCGAAACATCGCCAGCAGTCTGCATGCAGACTACAGGCGATGTTTTCCAAATCGAAACTGGTTGTGTTGCCACTCCGTTGTGGTTGCCTGTTGGCTACTGCTCAAGACGACGCATGGTCTCGTCTAGGGTGAACTGTGTGTAGTCATCGACGTCATTTTCCAAAACGCCCAGAGCGAGCTCAATGGCTTCGTCACCGCTCATGAAGCTAACCGCACGAACACCTTCAAGCCGAACTCTGGGATGCTTGTCAGCGATACACTTTTCCAGCAGTTGCTTGTGATTCGGGATGTCATCAAGCCAGAAAGAGAGAACGCGTGTAGCCGCAGCACGTGCCCGGTGATCGTCTGCAGCGAGCAGTGTCTCGAGCAATTGTTGGTTGACGACATTGTGGGTTTGGTGCATCCAGAGCGATTCGAGGAGATGATGTGTGTAATTCTCATCGGTTTTGTCCAGATTGCCGGTCCAGCTCTTCAACGCTGATATCACCTGGTCGGTATCGCGTGCTGCCAGTTCACGTTTTACCCGATAGCGTGTTCGATCCTCGGGGACCTTCAATAGTTCCAGGAGATCAGCGATCGGCTCCCCAGCAATTTTGGCTGGTTTCACTAATGGCCTTGTCTTGTGCTTCACACGCCAGATCCGCCCATGAGAGTGATCTCGATTGGGTTCTCGAAGATTGTGTTGCAAGTGTCCAATCAGGGCGTTGTGCCAGTCAACAATGTAAAGCGAGCCATCGGGCGCGATTTGGAGATCGACTGGGCGAAAATTACCGTCCTTGCAGGAAACGAGCGGAGCCACTTCCTGGCCCTTGAATCCTGAACCGTCCTCCATGACTTGATGGTTTAGGACAGCACGGTCTCCAATGCAGTTCGTCACAAGGAAGTTACCCTGCATCTCTGGTGGGAAGTGTCGGCTGGAAACCATGGCACATCCAGCCAAAGGGCGTGTTCGCTTGGGATAAAACGTGGGGAACTTGTAGGCTGGGTCACCGCCAGTGATTTTTGCAATGCGGCGATGCTGACTGCCTCCCGGATGCTTCAACGGATAGTCGATGCGACCACTCAGTGGTGCAGCCCAATAGCTGTTGCCAGGGGAAGCATCACCGATGAAATCCTGCCCCCAGCGATCGAAGACATGCCCCCATGGATTGGCGAATGCAAAGTTGGCAAAGACACCAAATTTTTCACTCTTGGGATGGTATTTCCAAATGCCGGCTTCGCTGAGACGTGTCAGTCCGTAAGGGCTTTCCACCTGAGAGTATTTGAAAGTTCCTTCTTCAAAATAAAGATTGCCACCGGGACCCCATTCGAAAGCAGCTATTCCATGATGTGAGTCTGCAGTATCAAATCCAAACAGTTTCCGCACCTTGGTGTCGGCAATGTCATCACCATCTGTGTCCTGCATGAATAGGATGTCTGGTTGTTCGGCTATGTAAGCGCCACCATTACCGAGTTCGAAGCCTGTGGGTTGATGTAATCCACCAGCAAAAACCTTGCACTCATCTGCGTCTCCATCTTGATCTGTATCTTCGAAAATCAGGATTTTGTCGTCCATTTTCGATTTGGGCTGCCAGTGCGGATAGGATTCCATGGTCGCGACCCACAATCTTCCCTGATTATCAAAATTCAGAGCGACAGGATTTGCCAGTTCGGGGAATTGCTCTTCGGAAGCGACCAGTTGAATCTCGAATCCATCGTGCATTTCAAACAGCTTCAGTTGTTCTTCAGCGGTCAGGTAGTCCAAAGAACCTAGTTTGCCCCGTTTTGCGTTGGGATCATTTGGTCCACCCACATTGGTTTTCGGAGTGATGAAGGGCAGCGTATTGGAGTCATCGATGGGGTCATCAATGTTGTTCCCGCCAGCAACTGCCCAAATGCGGGCGTCACGGTTGGCAGTCATCTGATCCAGAATGGTCCGCTCTCGTTCCATCACATCCGTGTTGTTGTACGTTCCGTCACTCCCGGCTTTGCCGCGTGCACCGTAAATCGAAAAACCATTCACCGCCCGATATCGATGCCACCAATGGAAACTCTTGTCATCCACTGCTGCCTTGAC
Source organism: Planctomycetota bacterium (assembly GCA_029977825.1). Classification (GTDB taxonomy): domain Bacteria; phylum Planctomycetota; class Planctomycetia; order Pirellulales; family Pirellulaceae; genus Rubripirellula. Next base: position 4,388 of record JAPOKD010000411.1, read on the forward strand.
TGCAGGGTCTACTTCGGTGGGCCCCCCTTCACCAAATAATGCAGCATCCAGAATTGGTGCAAGTTTCGCGTATCCGGCATCATTCAGGTGGGCACCATTCAATGTCAAACGTTCGTCACTGGTTTTGAACAGAGCAAGTGTTGGAGTGAAAATGTCGACAAACGCGGTGTTGGTTTCCTTTGCAACGCTTGCAAGTGCCTGCGTGTATTTTTCCAGCCTCTTGTTATGTTCTTTTCCATCCGGCAGGTTTGGGTCACCGGTGTTTTCAAAAGCGATTGGTGAAACAAGAATGACCTGAGGCTCGCCTTTTCCGAAGTCCTTTGCCTTCGTTTCCTGAATCAGTTTCTTGATTTCGTCGCTGAATTTAGCAAGCCCAGCATCACCATTGAATGACTCATTGAAACCGAAGAAATACATGACTACAGAGGCTTTGCTGTGGGTCAAGTGCTTATCCGGGTCGCCGAAATTCTCGGACCGAATCCGCTCGTACGGTTCGTCACCGGGGAAGCCAAGATTTCGCACGCTCAGTTGCAACTCGGGGTATCGCTGTTGCAAAAGGGATTCCCAGTAGTTGTGGTGTTGCATTCGCTCGCATAGAGCGTTGCCAACCAGGCAAATGTGGTCACCTTTCTTAAGTTCAATGTCTGCTGCCATGGCCAAGGAGGACATCACACCAGTTGCGAACAATAAAACTGCGCCGATGAAGTTTCGTTTCATGAGAAGTTACTGCGAAGGGTCAAAAGAGTGGCCGAAGAATGTCAGGTTTGAATTGCGACCGTTAATCGAGTTGGTTGTTGGGCAACGCGTGTGATTGCATGCAAACAGCGTTGGTTCTGGTATCCAGAGTGCTGGGGTTTTGGGACCGCCAAGGCTACCCTGCTGGACTCGCTTTATTGTTCCTTACCGGAATTTCTTTACAAGTTACATGCAATCGAAAAAGAACGGACAAATTGTCCTCTGAAATATGGCTTTTCTGGAGCTGGCGGTCGGGATTAATCTGTCTTTTCCTTTTTCACGCAATACAGTGCGGCATCACTTCTCAAAAACAGTTGGTTGCCCGCGATGGCGGGCGTCGCGTTGAAACGTTCTTCCGGATTTCCAAGCCGATTGACCGCAATTTCAGTGTATTCAGGGCTTGCAGCTAGAACCAGTACTCCCGCGTCACGTGTGGTCAGGAACA
>JAPOKD010000551.1 GCA_029977825.1 Planctomycetota bacterium
CCCGGAATACGCTTCATTACCTGTCAACCAGCAAAAACAACGACTTGAAACGTGGAGCAATGCAATGCGCAAGCTGCCACGCGAAGAAGCGGAAGGATTCTTCGAGCTACTGGAAAAACAACAAACGGCCCAGAGGCGACTGGAAGCCGCCTATCCTCAGCTTTTTGTCTCGGACGAAGACATCAAGCAAGCACGAAACGCAAAGCGTGAAAGCCTTAAGAACAATCCTACATTCCGTGAGTGCATCGAGAAACGTGCAGCAGCATGGCGTGCCCAGCAGGACTACCTGATGACGCACGACCAACAGCTTTCCGATCTCAACGAACGACTGCTTGGTGCGCAAGCCCAATGAACGCGCTGAAAATGCCCCCGGACCACAATGCCCAACCAGACTCCGGACACAACGCGTGATGCCTGATGCCACTTCTGATTCATCAACGACTCATTCAAAACGAATCGATGATTTACCAATTAACGAGTGCATCGATGAATTGACTTCGGTACTTGCAAAGGCACAACCAGTGGTCCTGCAGGCCCCACCTGGTGCTGGAAAGACAACAGGCATTCCGCCAGCTCTTCTGAATACAAATGCCGCAGGTGATGGCAGGACTCTGTTGATCCAACCCCGTCGCATTGCCGCTCGCGCTGCAGCTCATCGCCTTTCAGCAGCCTTGGACTGTCCAGTGGGTGACAAGGTTGGATACCACGTACGCTTCGACAAACGATACGGAAAAGAAACGCGTCTGATCAGCATGACAACGGGCATGCTGCTGCGTCGAATGCAGTCTGATCCTCTTCTGGAAGATGTCTCCTGTGTCGTTCTTGATGAGTTCCATGAACGCAGTCTGGAAATTGATTTGGCGTTGGGAATGCTGCAACGAATCCGGACTTCACTGCGTCCCGAGTTAAGATTACTGGTCATGTCAGCGACATTGTCGCCCGAGCCGATCGCTCAATTCCTTGGTGATGCCCACACCATGATTAGTGAGGGCCGATCATTTCCAGTCGACATCCGTTACAGCAAACAGGTCTCGCAAGCACCAGTCGAACAGAAAATCATTCACGCCTTGCCCCAAGTACTGGAGGAAACCGGGGGCCATGTACTCGTATTTTTACCTGGAATTGGAGAGATCAATCGAACACAACGAGCCATCGAGTCGTGTTCCTGGGACGAGGATTTCCAAGTCCGTCGGCTGTATGGTGATCTACCTGCAAAAGATCAGGATGCAGTGCTTCGCGACTCCAAAACGCGGCGAGTCATTCTTTCAACCAATGTCGCAGAAACCTCGCTGACAATCGCTGGCGTAACCGGTGTAATCGATTCGGGCCTGGTTCGCACGCTGCAAATGGACAGTCAGATTGGGCTACCAAAACTCCAACTGGAATCTATTTCTCAAGCCTCTGCGGAACAACGAGCGGGCAGGGCAGGGCGCACATCACCCGGTTTGTGCTATCGCCTTTGGCCACTCGCTGTCCATCGTTCACGCCCGCGCAAAGACTCGCCAGAAATCACCCGCTGCGACTTCGCCAGTGCGTTGCTGACACTGGCAGAATGGGGCGAGCATGATGTTTTCGATTTTCCATGGCTGACACCGCCTGCAAATTCATCAGTCAACAATGCCCAAAAACTGCTCAAACAACTTTCAGCAATTGACGACGACGGCAAAATTACCCAACGTGGCCGAGACATGGCAGCACTGCCAATCCATCCGCGACTTGCGCGTTTCATGCTTGAAGCAGAGAAGTTTGAGATTGCTGAGGAAGCCGCACTTGCAGTGGCATTGCTGACGGAACGAGATCCGCTAAGAGGAATTTCAACTCAATCCAAAACGGTCCACGACTGTGATCTTTCGGATAAGGTCGAACGCATGAAGGCGATTTTCAAGGACCAGCATTCACCACATCACCAGTTACCTGCCATCAGGAATACCAAACGCATCGCAGAACAGATCCATCAAGCAACCAGACGGCGTGCGGACCAGACGTCAAACAAAAATCCTGCCCCTCTACCGGACCGTCCGCTACAACGCGCGCTGCTTGCTGCGTTCCCCGATCGAGTTGCTCGACGGCGTGATGATGATCCAAGAAAGGGACTCATGGTGGGCGGTCGTGGCGTTCGGCAGAGCAAACGCTCCGCAGCCATTCAGGGAGAATTATTCCTCTGCCTCGACATCGATTCACAAGGCAAGGAGGCTCTTGTCCATCTTGCCTCGGGTCTGCAGAAAACGTGGCTTGACCCCCAACTGATAACGGAAGTCGACGAGCCGTTTTTCAACGCAAGCCTGTCTGCTGTGGTCGCGCGACGGAGAACCTATTTTCAGGACTTATTGCTTGCGGAAACACCAATCGAATGCCTACCGAATGAGGAAACTGCAGTCATTCTCGCGAAGCATGCCCGCCAGAATCTGGAACTCTGTTTTCCACAGAGCAAAACCACCCAACAATTCATCGAACGCGTACGCTTCCTCACCCAAAACATGCCGGAACTGGAAATCCCTGATTTGGATCCGCAGTCCATCGACGAGACACTGGTTAACCTTTGCACAACTCGAACCTCGTTTTCTGAACTATCCAAGGCGCCGTGGTTAGATCAACTGCGGTGTCGTTATCAATACGAGCAAATGCGTTTGATCGACTTGCATGCCCCAACGGCGATGAAAGTGCCAAGTGGCAACGAACACTCCATCAGTTACGAACAAGGAAAACCACCACGCATGGAAGTCCGTATCCAGGAACTCTTCGGCTGGCAACAAACACCTCGAATCGCAACTCGAGTTCCTATCCAGCTGCATCTGCTGGGCCCCAATCACCGACCACAACAAATCACCGATGACCTAGCCAATTTCTGGTCAGAAACCTACCTTCATGTCCGTAAAGAGCTCCGCCGTCGTTACCCAAAACATCATTGGCCCGAAGATCCATTGAACGCTACCCCAACCCGAAACGGGCTGAAACCAAGAAACTGATCACCACGCATTCCACACCAAGACTCTGACCCTGACAAAAGCAACAGAACCATTCGCACACCGAAACAGCGATCAATCCTCGGCATGTCAGAAACAACACTCATCCAATTATGTGATGTATCACGCATCGACAGTAAAAGCGACAAGCAACTACTGAAATCGATATCGCTAACGATATGCGGAGGCGACAGAATTGGTCTTGTGGGCGTCAGCGGCAGTGGGAAATCGACGCTCATGCGATCCATTGCGATGCTTGACTCGTTTTCTGGAGATCTGCTGCATCACGGAAATCCGATCAGCGACAGTGAGATTCCGGGCTACCGACGCAAAGTGTCTTATCTGTCCCAACGCCCTTTTTTCACGAGTGGAACGATCGAAGAGAATCTTCAACTTCCATTTCAGTTCAAATCCGCAACAGAAAATCTGCCATATCAGCCGGAACTCGTTGCGTCAGAATTGGATGCATTTGAACTGGACCCCGAAATCCTGAAGCGACCATCCGAGTCTCTGAGCGGTGGAGAACAGCAGATGATCGCACTCATCCGGGCGTTATTAATGGAACCGGAAGTTCTATTGCTGGATGAACCTGCTGCTGCTCTGGATCCTGAATCCCGTGACAAATTTGAATCCAGAATCCACCACTGGCACAAATTCCCGAACAGCGAATCGAATCAGGGAAAAGGGAGAGCGTATTTATGGACCAGCCACGATCCCAAGCAAGTCGACCGGATGACTCAACAGATCATTACGATGGACCATGGACAATTGGTACTGAAGACCGGAGCGGTTGCGGCAACAGCAAGCCTTGAAACCCGAGGTCCTCGGGAAATCAATGGTCCCACAAACGAACGGCCCATGGAGCCCTCAGATGATTGATTCACAGGCGTTGGCTGCAGCCATGCCGAAATTCAGCGACATGAGCCTGTTCGGACAACTCATGGAACCACGTGCCCAAGGCGACATCTCGCTCTCCTGGTTTGAGGTTGGCGTTGCTGCAACCCTGCTGTTGATCAACGCGATCATTTCATTGCAACTCGGACTTGGCATTGCCAAACACGTCGCCACCAGTTCAGTCCGCATGACGATTCAATTGGCCATTCTCGGATTGGTGCTGAAGCAGATCTTTGAGCTGGCTCAACCGGCACCTGTGCTTGGATTGGCCGCTGTGATGACGGTGATCGCTGGAGCTTCTGCTGTCAAACGCATCGACCATCGCTACCCGACGATCTATCGCAATTCCATCTTTGCGGTATGGACCAGTGCATGGATCGTGACCTCAATCACAGTCTTGCTGATTGTCCGTCCACAACCCTGGTACAGCCCGCAGATTGTCATCCCGCTTTTGGGCATGGTTTTGGGAAACTCACTGACAGGAATTTCACTGGGACTCGATCGTTTCCTCAGCGAACTGAGAAACCGCCGCGGTGAAGTGGAGATGATGCTGGCATTGGGGGCTACGCGTTGGGAAAGTTGCCGGGGTGTATTTATTGAGGCCACACGAACAGCAATGATCCCCATCCTGAACACGATGTCCGTCGC
>JAPOKD010000326.1 GCA_029977825.1 Planctomycetota bacterium
TATGGGCTCCTGCTAGACCCCGAACTCGAACCGTGCAGCTTGATGAAACCGGATGTGACGGCGAGTGTTCTCGCTCTGCAACCCTAGAGCACGCTTATCACACAGACTGACCATCCGATCACGAGGTCGGGCTCTTTCTGCCTTGTTTGAGAACGAAGGGGTGTGAAGCGCAGGGTAGTAGGCATCGGGCAGTACTTCTGCGGTTGTATGGCGACAAAATCAATCCACCGTGGAAGTCACACGGTGACATTCGCAGACGAGCAAATCGGTATGTCAGCCAACAAAGGGCAGCACTCTATAACGCACGCCCAGACGGACTTTTCACACATTGATCCCAGGAGTCGAACAAGTGCAAAAACTGATGAATCCGATTGTCTCTGTTCTGTTCCTGCTCTTTTGCCCGATCACTTCAGCACAGGAATACAAGCGACTGCCTCCTGACGGTAAAAAAATTGATCCGGCAGTTCGTGAAGCGTTGGAAACCAGAGTATTGGAAATCCAGCACAAGATCGATAAAGCAGCCGCGACAAGCCCAGATGCAGAAGATTGGCAGCCAGATGTAGAAGTGTTGGTGCGTGCTGTTCGTCTCGCTCTTGAACAAGGTCTGTTTTTCCGACAATCAGAAACAAAAATTGCGAATGACTTGTTGAACGAAAGTGAACGGCGTCTGGACGCTGTTGAACTGGGAGATCGTCAACTGAAGCTGCTCGGATTTCGACCAGAGAAGGGAAACCAACCTCAATTATTGGTGGGAGGATTTCGGTCAAAGATCGACAATTCGGTCCAACCTTATGGGCTGGTCATCCCTGTTGGCTATCAAGGGCCAGACACCCCCTACCGTACAGACGTCTGGCTGCATGGGCGTGGCGACACCAAGACTGAGATCCCGTTCCTTCATGAGCGGATGACGAGGGCAGGTCAATACACCCCCAAGAACACAATCGTATTGCATCCATTTGGAAGACACTGCAATGCCTTCAAGTTTGCGGGTGAAACCGATGTGTATGAGGCGTTGGACCATCTCAAAAAAATTGCCACTCTTGACGACCAGCGATTATCCATCCGTGGATTTTCCATGGGCGGAGCAGGCTGCTGGCATTTTGCAGTCCACGACCCCGGACGCTGGTTCGCAGCGAATCCCGGCGCTGGATTTGTGGACACGATCGTCTATCAAGGCTGGTTCGAAAAAACACCTTACCCCATTGATGCAACACGCAAAAAATTGATGAACTGGTACGACGTATTACCATGGGTCAACAATCTGAGGAACACTCGCACAATCCCGTACAGCGGAGAGAAAGACAAACAAAAGCAGGCAGCCGATCGTGTGATTGCCGAAACAAACAAGCTCGGAATCGAAATTCCTTACATCATTGGCAACAACATGGGGCATCGAATTGATGCAGCTTCGTCGAAAACCATCGACGAAACCTTGTCAAAATGGGCAGAGCGTCCGGTAACATTGCCACGAAGCAAGATTGACTTCACGACTTACACTTTGCGGTACAACAAAGTTGATTGGCTGACAATCACTGGCCTGGAGTCTCACTGGAAGCCGAGTCGTATCGAGGGCCGAATAGTGGAAGACGGATCACTCTCAATCAGGACCCACGGCATCACACGCTTTGAAGTTGATTTTTGTGAATCAGCATGGCCTGAAACAGACCAACGTGTAAAAGCCCAGATCGATGGACAAACATTTCACTTGGATGACTGGAGCGACGCGCCCGGTGTGCAATGTGAGTTCGCGAAGGGAGAGACGTGGGCAGTTGTTGAACAGATCGACCCGAAGTTAAGAAAACGCCCGGGACTACAAGGTCCAATCGACGATGCGTTCTGTGATAAATTTCTGTTTGTCGCCCCCAGTCGGCCGGCTCAGCACGGAACCACTCAGCGGTGGATCAACAAGGAATTTAAATACGCCAAGGAGAGATGGAGTCGCTTGATGCGGGGAGACGTGAATGTCGTTCTCGACACGGAACTGACAGAAGCACAAATCAAAAACAATCACCTGATTTGCTTCGGTGACTATCAAAGCAACCAGTATCTGCGAAGCATTGCCGGCAGCTTACCGATCCAGTGGACGAAAGACTCACTGAAAGTCGGACGTCAAAATTTTGAATCTGATAAATGCGTGCCAGCTTTTTGCTTTCCGAACCCCCGCAACCCCGAACGCTACGTTGTGATAAACAGCGGCATGACTTACCGTGAATTTTCAAACGTCAGCAATTCTCGCCAGATTCCCATGTTGCCAGACTGGGCTATTCTTGGCTTTGAATCTGAAAACGACGCGATATTTGCTGGGGAGGTCATTGCACAGGGATTTTTTGACGAGAAGTGGTCGCTGCCTGAATAGCACCTAAATCTCTGGTCTTGCCGAGACTGCCGCAACAATTTGTGAAAGCGGCAAATTACCCGATGCTTGTTGCATTGGACGTCAGCGATAACCGTGGTGTCACCGCCGCGCGATACGCTTTGCGATCGCCTCCCGCGACAACGGCATGATCTCAGCGGCTCCTCCGGGATTGAACAACAGATCGTCTCGACTTGGCTTGGTGTCCGTATTGTCATACTGAACGAGGTAAGCGCCAATTTGCACACCAGCTTCCTCATAGACAGGTGGCCAGAATTCTTCTCCACGAATCGCCAATGTCTTGGCCAATAGTCGAGTGGCACGCCCCGAAAATCCGCTCAGTACCATATCGAGTCTGCCGAGCGCTTCACGGAACAAGTAGAAGACGAGCGCTGTGTCTTTGTTGTCTCCACCAGCATAAGACCAGGTTCCATCATCGTTCTCATAATAAAATCCTGGATCTGGAGCATCTTCGTTCTTGCTGAGTCTCAGGCCGGCGGATGCTCCTCCCGGCTGCGGATCACTGTCGCGATAACGCAAAAAGAAAGGACAGGAACGCGCCGAAACATCATCGACATCATCTTCGGTCACAAACGGAGTGCAGCCGAATGCATCTGCAAAGAGCAGCTCGACAACAGGATTACTCTTCACACTACCGATACAAACCATTCCGCGGTCTCCCTGAGCATCGACAAAGCCATCAAAGACTTCAGTCGCGCGACCCCGCGCGTCCTCCAGAGATACTTCCCCGGGACTCCACACCAACGACTGTTGAATCCGATCCGGCATCGGAACGATCAATTTCTTCCCATCATCATCATCAGATGAACCTTGGTGCTTCGCGGCCCCGCCCAACGTGGAAACGCCGTTGAGAAGCTCGCCAAACAGAACCGCATCACTGGCAACGACAGTGGCACTATCCGGAGACTGGGTCGCTGGATTTTCACGGACCCCAAGCACGATTTCGATTTCGCCGCGACGAGCCAGCAACTCCCAGAAATTCTCGGCGTTGACGGCAAACAAGGCTCCTGGCAGCTGGTCAGCACTGGCATAACCGTGATCAATCAAGTAGTCACAAATCCGTGACAGGGCTTCCAGCGGAATGTACTTGGCCTCATTTTTCAGCAATGACGCGACCTGATGCCGATCCAAACCGGTGTGTTCAACGATCGACTTGATCGTGCCTGGACGTTTTCGACGATCGGGAGTGTGACCGAGTAGCTCTGCCAAACGGAATGCATATCTCATGGAAAATATCGATTGCGAGGATGAGGTTGAAGTTACTGGGAGTGTATCACGGCGGGCAACCGTCTGCGGGGCAAATCCCCACACTGTCACTCGTATTCACGGACAAATACGCAGCCAAAGGCCATTTTGACCACATTAAGTAATGGAACCTTATTTTCAAATCCCTTCAATTACCCCGGCCAGCAATGACGGCTAATCTCACCTAGCACGCTCACAGCGGGGTAAACCGGCTTTGTTTTGAGAATAAAGGCAAGACTGAAAAGAGGGCAGTTCGACTGAGCCTATAATAGAAAGACCAGCTTCCTCACGTCTCTTTGGCAGTCAGCCATGGCCACAATCGCACCCCCACCACCCGCACCCCCATCACCGACCCGAGGGCCGCAGAACAAGTCGAATGGTGCTGAGCAGCTAATCAACGAACGGATCGAGGATGCCCGTCGCTCGCTGTGGTGGGCCGAGCTGATCAGAACGGGGCTCAAACTGGCCATCATCACAATCCTTGCTGTCCTTGGCTGGTTGGTGATCGACCAGTGGATCTACTCACCCAATGTCGCCGTGCGATGCCTCATATTCCTGAGTCTGCTCGGTGTGGGTAGTTGGTATATCAAACGTCGAGTGCTTCCTCTGTTCGGGAGCAGCGTATGCCCTGACTATGCAGCTCGAGCCCTCGAAAAGAATCTACCTGAACTGCGTCATTCCTTGACCAGTTATGTCACATTGAGTCAAGAAGCTCGAAAAAGTGACTTACAGACACGAGTGGTCCGTTCGATGGGATCATTGGCTGCCGGTCGCTTGAAAAATCACGACGATTTACCTGAGGAAGCAGTCGGCAATTTCCGTTGGTGGATTGCCACTGCTGTAGCCTTTGCAGTCCTGCTGGGATATTCCGTAGTCTCACCAAAAAATGCCTGGCGTTCGGTGCAAAGACTTGCTGTCCCTGTAGCAAATATTGCACCCGCTCGTCGCGTAACAATCACCGAGGTTCTGCCTGGTGATATGGAAGCAGTTGCTGGCCGCAAAGTTGAGATTGCAGCATCCGTAATGGGACTCCGCGATGAAGAGTCGGTCACATGCCAATGGGACTTGCCCTCCGGCAGAGAAACACTGGAGCTTACTTTCGATGCTGACTCAAATCGATTTATCGGCGAACTGCCACTGCCTCACACAGCGAGTGGCGTCATCCCTTACACAATCACCGCGGGTGACGCGACAGCAGGTCCCTTCCGATTACGGGTACAAGATTTACCAGTCGTGGCTTTGGAATCTGTCCGCTACCAACCGCCGCAATATACAGGCGAAGCACCTCACACCAGCAGTAGTGGAAGTATCGCTGGACTTGCAGGCACGCAAGTACGGATTTTAGCCACCACCAACCGCCCAGTAAGTAAAGCACGGATTGAATTCAATCCGCGGGTACGTGGTGATCGTGTGCAGGCAACCGCCGGTGCCAAAGACATGAAAATTGGTGAAGATGAAACCACGCTTAGCTTCGCCTTCACGCTTCTTACCGCGGCAGGTCGGTCAGCTGCGGTTGAACAGGACAGCTATCGTATTGTCGTGCAAGACTCGACTGGGCAAGGAAACTCCGAGCCCATCGTATATCCCATCCGCATCGTGCCCGATTTGCCGCCGGAAGTCTCGATCACGATGCCATTTCAGTCTCCCAAGGAAGTGCCGATCGATGCACAACAAGTCATCGAGATTCATGCGTCTGATCCAGACTATGGGCTGAAGCATGTGGGGTTGGAAATTCGCTCGAGCGTCAACCTGATTGCTGAGCCGGTACTCTGGAGCCATCTCAGTGGCAAAAGAGGTAATCAAGTCTCCGAATATCGCTTTCGCCCTGCTGAACATAATCTGCCGATTGGATCCACTGTTCAGATTGTTGCCGTTGCAACAGACAACCGCTCCAGTGATGCAACGGTCAAACTGGAGCCAAATGTTACCCGTAGCGATCCCATCGAGATCAAAATTACGGCTGCATCAAGACTACCCGAACCAGACGATCCAAATGCCGGTGGCCTCTCGGAACCTGATGATCGCCCCGCAAGTGATCATCAGGAATCTGACGAACAAGGCGAGCAGCAGTCGACCAGCGAGCAAGGCGATCAGCAGGAGGGTAGTGGAGGCTCGGGTGGCTCAGAAGGTGCCGACTCCCAGAGTGGCAACCAGCAAGGTGGTGATTCAACTTCCAAGCAAGGCAACTCACAAGGTGAACAATCCAACGATCAGCAGAATAATCAAGGAGGAAGTGAACAAGAAACCAGAGGACAAGAGTCCCAGAATAACGACAGTGATACACCTGACACCGGTCAAAAATCCAGCGCCAGCGGAGAGCAAAATAACAGCAACCAGGACAAGAGCGACGAGAAGTCCAGCGGAACCGGTAATTCAGAAAATCAGGGTGATCAAACCAACGAGTCCGAGAGTTCCGAGAATGGAACCAATCCGTCGGAGGGAAACCAGGATCAAAGTTCTGACAGCCAAGAGAACGGCGGTACCGACAGTGTCCAACCAGAAAACCAAAGTAGCCAGCCAAGTAATGCTAACAATCAGCAGTCCGGAGATCAGTCGTCTTCACAGCAAACTGGCGACAATGGACAAGGCAATGAACAGAGCCCTGAACATGACGGGGAAGCATTCGAACGCATCCGGGACTTCCTAGAAGAGAAACGAAAACAACAGCAGGAAAACAACCAGAAAGCAGGTAACGAAGAATCGGGTAACCAAAACTCAGGTAACCAAAACTCAGGTAACCAGGACTCAGGTAACCAGGACTCGGGTAACCAGGACTCAGGTAACCAGGACTCAGGTAACCAGGACTCAGGTAACCAGGACTCAGGTAACCAGGACTCAGGTAACCAGGACTCAGGTAACCAGGACTCAGGTAACCAGGACTCAGGTAACCAGGACTCAGGTAA
>JAPOKD010000878.1 GCA_029977825.1 Planctomycetota bacterium
ATACGGTCTGGACTAACTTCGCCGTGCCTACCCTTTCTGCAACACTACACTGCACGGGGGTGGAGGCACATGAGCTCCATTTCTTCAGGCAATCGGCAAATTTTGGTGTCCCCACTTCCGAGTCTCCCGAGCATGAATGAAGCGAGCGTCCCATCGGGCCAGGAAATTTCTGGGAAAGGCCGCATTCACTTCGTGGCTATGTTGTTTACGGCTGTGATTGTCAGCGTTGGTGTAATGGCGAATCTGCCTTACCAATACGTCGAAGTCAGTGGTACGTGGCGAGGGGTTGCCCAGACGGAAGAAATGAGCCGCCAAGTTTCGAACGAGCAAATGCCCGTCATGGCTGGGTGGCCACTTCAGTACAGCATCAAGTACAAGAATGATCCGCCCTCGCGACAGCGACTCTGGTCACCCTTACGACTGGCATGCAACACCCTGATCTTCGCGCTGGTGATCGTTGCCGTGTACGGGTACGCATGGTACCGCGGCCATTACATGGCGAAACTACAGAACCAACGAAGAGTTTCCCTGCTGGACGTTGGGACGGCCATGGCGATCATCCTGATACCCGCTCTGATATTCGGTACTGAATATTATGGTGCGTGGAAGCACCGCAAACTTGCAAATCAACTTGGGCGTTCTGGAAATTGTTTTCTCGCAGTCTGGATTCCTGAAGTTCTCGTTACTCGCGTCCCACTAGGCCTCCAACAGGTACTGCAACGGATTCGCTCGATTGACCTGATTTCTGCCGATGCGAATACAACAGCATTGGCATACCGGACGCCCGGTGTCGTCACAATTACGTGCATGACTTGCGAAGTCACTGCAGACCAGCTGTCACCTCTTGTGGACAACCCTCATTTTCGCGGACTCCAAATCTCCCGTCAGGATCTGGATACCGCCCTGATCGACGCGATCGCCGATCTGGGAAATTTGAGGCAACTGGACTTATCAAGAACAAATCTTGATAGAACTCAACTTGACAAGCTCGACCATCTCCCTCTGAAGAACATCAACCTTACCAACACCAATCTGCAACTCTCACAGCTTGGCAAACCCAGTTGGTCACAGACTGCCGAAAGCCTGTCGCTGTCACGCCCTCAAAAAGGGTTCAGCGATGCTCTGGAAATTGAAGCGTGGCCACGCCTTGAAAACTTACGGGTCTACCGACCGACTCGCATTCCCAACTCCAGCGTCCTGAAAATCCGTCTGGCTGATTTGCCAGCGTTATCCATCGTAAGCCTGGACCGAAACCAACAGCACGATCTGGAACTGGAAAATCTTCCACTCCTTTCTTCTTTTGATGAAGGGCTGGGCTATCTACAGACCATTCTCGCCTCCGATGCCAAGATCCCGGGCAACATGTGGTTAGCCAGGTTCAAAGCAAGCAACACGCCAAGCCTCAAGCACTTTGGTTGCTATGCCCGGAACCTTGACCATCTATCACTTGAAGCAATGACAAAACTTCGTTCACTGGATCTGGGCAGTTACCAGGTTTCGGTAATGAATGGGATGCACCTGGAGACTTCACCTTTGAAGAACTGCAGTGACTGGATCACTCAACTGGGTAACCGAGTGGGCCCCAGCACCCTCAACATGATGGGACTGCCACTGCGCGATGTAGACCTGTCTCCTCTCCGAAACAATCCAGGTGTTCGTCACTTGAACCTGGATGAAACCGGCATCACCTTCACGCAAGTTCAACAATTGGCCGGAATGAAACAGCTTGAATCCTTGATCATTCGAGACTGCGAAGTGGAACAGGAGTCGTTGGCTTGGATTCTGAATGAATTTCCCAATCTGGATGAATTAGTCATCAACGGGGACAGTCTGGCAACGATTGACGTGTCGGAGCACGAACATCTGCGGAAACTGAGGATCACCAAACTGGCGAAACCGCAAAGAGTCAGCTTGGTCGATGTGCCTTTGCTGAAAACCGAACTGCATCTTGATCAATGTCCGCAGCAACTCGAGATTTGCAACGCAAAATCGATGACCGGATTATCAGTCAATGCACCTTGGCCAGAATACGGAAAGCTGGAGGGTATGAGAGACCTGGACTGGTTTGCTGTCGGTGGCAGAAATGTCACAGACGCTCTCATCGACGAAGTCCTTGTCTGTAAAAAACTGGATCAACTTACACTTGCCTACACCTCCGTCTCAACATCACGACTCAAGCAGATCGGGAAACTGAAGACTCTCTCCACACTTTCCGTTCCGGGAAGCGATCTCGATCCTTCCGTCATCACAGCATGGACGCAGTTGAAATCGCTTTGGGATGTGAATCTGGACGACACCGAAATTTCAACAAGCACCCTGGTTTGGCTCGGCAATATCAGGTCGCTACGACGCCTATCGCTGAATCGCACACGACTGAGCCAACAGGCATCTGAAAAAATCGGGAACCTGACCCAACTGAGTGAACTGCAATTGGCCCACGTTGAGATTGATAAAAAACAGATTCTTCCGCTGCTTCAGGCAAACAATATCGAATCACTCAATTTGTCAGGATGGCAAATCGACGACGAGATAATGAACTGGTTACTGGACACAGAATCACTGAAAATGCTGACCCTTCACGACTGCCGGATCACGCCACCACAACTCCAGCGAGTCATGGAACGCATGCCACCGATTTGCCTGGACTTGGGACAGCAAAATGCAAAGCTGGATTCCAAGACACAGCAAGAACTGGAACGCCGAGTGCAAAGCCTGACGTCAGGAACCATCGAAGGCTGGAAAACGGCAATTCGAAAGCGACTTCCCCAGATGCGGGACGGTCAGGTCACGTATCGCGAGTCTGATCGCATCGAAATCGAGAATTTTCGATAACCCATTGCAACCGACGGCCCGCCAACGGACGGGCCGCACGGGCTGATTGATACGTGGACTGATCGCGTGGACTGATGCTATGA
>JAPOKD010000947.1 GCA_029977825.1 Planctomycetota bacterium
CATTCAAACCAGGACAATCGCCACCCGAAGTCAAAATCCCGATCCGGGGTCGTTCGTCAAGTTCAGCAGCAATGACACTTGCCTTCAAATCGTTGCCCATTGGATTCCTGACTTGGTCTAGAAGCCTTGTGTAGCTTCTCTGAATTAAAATGTGTGAAACAATCTTCCTGAATCGTGAAACATGATTCAACCGTGGTTACCGGCAACAAAGTCCAGTTCCAGATCAACAAACAGGTTATCGGATTTCATCTGTACGTGAGAAAAGATCCTGTTTGACTTGCGTCGTCATTCTCTGTGGCTTGCGTCATGGACTCCACTGTTACCGGTCGCGATCGTAGTTTGGTTGAGTTTTTCATCGCTGGACAGGAGTGGGCCAGCGTTCGGCATGATAAGCCGGCGGGCAGGCGAAGCGGCAGCTGAAAATACTTCAGAAAGGACGCTGCGGCGTTCGAAAAGCCAGCAATTCTGTAGCCACGGCAGGCTTTTCCACCGGTTCGAAAAACCCGTTTCATCTTGACGTTCGCTGCCCAATCGCGGTAGGAAATTTCAACATGGAGGTGCAAGAATCGATCGCCGTGCGCCGTCCCCAGAGATGGAGCAAACCGATGGATGCATTGATGGACGATGCAGACGTGTTGTGGCTGCGCTCTCGGGAGCCGTTTGCCAGCATGGAGGCCAAGTCGTTTCCACGCTCGATACCACTGGAAGGCATCCTTAGAAACGACTGTCGCATCAAACGCTGTGAACCGGGCGAAATCATTGTCCGAGAAGGTGACTATGGCAACAGCGCTTATCTGGTAATCGCTGGCAGCACCAAGGTCATTGTCGAGTCTCTGTCCCCCGGAAAACTGGGACGTTCCAGCCCTAAAAAGCTTTCATGGTTTCAGGCAGCCCGTCGCTACCTTCGTCGCTCCGGCGTGAAGGAGGCGCGATTGCCGGAGGAAGTGACCCCCACAAACACCGATCAAAAATCAACTAGCAGTTCGATACGTCAGATTGACGATCGTCCGGCAATTTTTCTACAAGACTTCAATGCAGTTTTGAGCGATCATGCGAGTGTGGAACTGGGCCCCGGAGAACTGTTCGGTGAAGTCGCGGCCATGTACCGATCTCCACGGACAGCTACCGTCATTGCTGACACCGAGGCGACGCTGCTTGAGATTCGTTGGCAGGGTCTTCGCATCCTGAGACGAGACAAGCGTTTCGCGGCAAGCTTGGACGAGCATTACCGCTCGCATTGGCTCAATGTTCACTTACGTGAAGTTCCATTACTGCGTTACCTGCCGGAGGCGAGTCTGGAGCGAGTCGCAGAGGCAACGCAAATGCGTTCTTTTGGCCGTCTGGAATGGAATGCTGATTACAAGCGTACACGAACCCTTCCCGTCGCTGAGCAAATTGACTCTGAACCTGTCGTTTGTGAAGCAGGCCGAGTGCCTACCGAACTGGTGATTGTCCGCAGTGGGTTTGGCAGGCTGTCCCAACAGTATGGTGCCTCACATCGCACCACGGCCTATCTTGGCAAGGGTCATATATTTGGCTTGGAAGAATTGTCTTACAACAGTGTGCGGCCGGCCAATACTCCATTGTTGAGTCTGCAAAACACACTACGTGCGGTTGGATTCCTGGATGCCTTATTTATTCCAGCAGAAACATTTGCTGCTGACATCCTGCCCCACGTGCGTCGCACCGAATTGCCCCAATCGGCGGCAAGTCTGCTGCTGCAATCAGCAGAACAACGCACTGAAGAGGGAGCCGAGCGCAGACAGAACCCAAGAAAACAGAACACGGTTGGCTCAGGAAATAGCGATGTAGAAAGTGAGACTGGTCAGCAGTTTCAACAAACAGCCCTGTTGGAATTCATTGTTCAAAGTCGTTTGAACAATGGCCGTCAGGCCATGGTCATCGATCTGCATCGTTGCACACGTTGTGATGATTGCGTCAAAGCGTGCAGCGACGCGCACGATGGCAATCCCCGCTTTGTCAGGCAGGGTTTATCCCATGACCGCCTGCAAGTCGTCGAAGCCTGCATGCAGTGCAGCGATCCAGTGTGCATGATCGGGTGCCCAACAGGATCCATCATGCGGGATGAAGAATCAGGCGTCGTCCAGATTCATGAATCGATTTGCGTTGGATGTGGCACTTGCGCTGCTGCTTGTCCTTACGAGAACATCCGCATGACTGAGGTATTTGACCCGCAGGGCCGACCTTACCGCGACGTCAGCACTGACTTGCCCATTGTCAAAGCGACCAAGTGCGACATGTGCAACAAACTTCCGTCAGGGCCAGCATGTGTTGCGGCGTGCCCCCATGATGCACTGGTCCGGATTGATCTAACCGAGTCCAAACCACTGCAGGAGTGGCTCGACCTACGGAGCTAGATTCATGCCCACTCCCACATTTCGTCAACG
>JAPOKD010000162.1 GCA_029977825.1 Planctomycetota bacterium
ACGTGTCTCCAAAACACGCATGTCCTTACAGTCACCATGCCTGCAGCGGTCGGTATCCAAGTGAGTTTCATGCCAGTGACCCGCCTACCAAATGGCTTCGGTTCAGCGCAATCGGCAGGCAGTCCAGATATCCAGATTCCGCCAAAGGCCGTTGAGCCTGGCTGCTTGCAATCACAGTATGCATCACCGACAGAATGCGTATCGCGGCGAGATTGAGAATGACGCGTCAGTTGGAAGTCCAGCACACCACATCAGCCACAATGAGCTGGATTACCCATTTGACCCTGCATTTGGCTGCGAGCTCAGCCACTGGTAAACTGGGCCACTGGGAAACTAATACCACTGGCCAACGAAGCCGCAGCGAAACGCCCACCCCATCGCTGATAACGTAATTGGATTACACTTCAAGGGTGTGGAACCACCACTGCCAGGACAATGCTTCCATACACTTCACGGTCTGCCACTGATCGAACGACGACGTTCTGATCCTTGAGCAAGCATTGAGCAAGACAGTACTTCTTTATATTTCAGCAATCATCCCACTTTCGGTAACCGGATTTTCAAGCTTTTCATGAAAACAGCGATGTTCCCACTTCTGAAATTCAGGGAATCGAGCCAGTTTCAGGCTCGCATCAACGGCATGACAAGTGTAACGGTAGCGTTTTGCTGGATGCTTGCCGCAAACACGCGGGCCGAATCTTCTGCCAGCGACTCGACCGCGCGTTCTTTCGTTGCTCAACACTGCCTCAAGTGCCATGACGCCAACACGCACAAAGGTGACATCACCCTGACCGGGATCGGTAGTCCCGTGTTGGAAAAAGAATCTGCATCTTTGCAGAACACGGCAGAGCTATATGAACGCGTCCTATCAGTGCTCGAAAGCGGGGAAATGCCACCACCGGATCAGCCGAGACCAAAAGAAGAAGCGGTCAGCAGCATTCGCAAGTGGCTGGAAGTTCGGCTGCAGGCGTCTTCCGGGCAGGAAACGGAAAGACATTCGACAACTACGGTCCGACGACTGACAAACCTTGAATATCAAAACACGATGCGTGACCTACTGGGTTTCGAACTGAAACTGCTGGACGATCTTCCCAAGGATCCTGTCGTGGCCTATCGATTTAATAATACCAGCGACATGATGCGTTTGGGTCCGGAGCAAGTCGCTCGTTATCTGACAACGGGTCGACGCGCGATGGAAGCTGCAATCGTCGATCCGGAGAAGCCAAAAATCCATAAGTGGAGAACCGAGTGGAAACCACATGGTCTTGATCGAGGCCTTGGCGGAGATGAAGTGGGAGTGTGGGGCAACCGTCGCAATACTCCGGCCACAGGCATGGGGGTCCGGAGCATTCCGAAAACGGGTGAATACCGAATTCGCATGCAGGCATCGGCCATTCTGCCACCGGGCATCAAAGAATTGCCGCTTCGTCTGGTGATGGGATTTACCCTGAATATCAACAGTGCAACTCAACAAATGGAACCTGTAGGAACCGTGCGTCTGAGCGATACACCGGACAATCCACAAATCATTGAGTTTCGCGGCCGCATAGAAAATCACCCCGCCCAATTGGGCAAACTGCAAAACGGCGTACGCCAACCCAACACCATGGTGATCACGCCGCAAAATCTTTACGACGATGGAACCCTTAACGACGGGAACCGGAATCTTGCAATGCCTCGGGCGGTAATCAACTGGATGGAGTTTGAGGCACCAGTCACCGACGTTTGGCCTCCAAGCCATCATGAGCGTATTCTTTTCAAATCGCCACTGCGAGAACAGAATCCTTCGGCTTATATCCGAAGCGTCCTGAAGCGTTTCATTTCGCGGGCTTATCGACGTCCGGCGACAGAGCACGAGGTTGATGCCTTTGCAGGCATTTATGAGATTCTGCTGCCTGAATTAAAAACACAGGAGGCGGCTATCCGAGAAACGTTGGCCATGGTGCTTATTTCTCCTCAGTTTCTTTATCACACCGACAATGGGAAAGATGGAGACTGGCATGAGTACGAATTTGCCAGCAGGCTGTCCTATTTTCTCTGGGGCAGTATGCCGGATGATGAATTAATGCAATTGGCAGCCACTGGAAAGATACTGGAAAACAATGTGATTCGAGAGCAGGTCCACCGCATGCTTTCTGATTCAAGATCTGCTGACTTTGTTGAGAATTTTACGATGCAGTGGTTGAGTCTGGCCAAGATGAAAACTGTACCGATCAACCGGACTCTGTTTCCTCGTTTTCTTTACTATGTTTCTGCAGGCGAGCGTGCGGGCACTGAGGTGCCGTACCGCCCCACAATTCGAGACCATATGCAACAGGAAACAATCGGATTCATTGAGCAACTGATTCAACAGAATCTACCGGTAACCAATCTTGTGCACTCTGACTTTGCTTATCTGAATCAACCCCTTGCCGCGCATTACGGCATCGACAACGTGCAGGGTGATCAGTTTCGCATCGTGCCGATACAAGCGGCATCGCGACTGGGTGGGCTCCTTACCCATGGCTCAGTCCTGCTTGCCAACGGAACCGGCTCCGCTCCTCACCCCGTATACCGAGCTGTCTGGCTGCGGGAAGCCATTCTGGGTGACGAAGTGCCGCCACCACCAGCTGATGTGCCTGCACTATCCGAATCAGCGGGTGAATCCGATGAAAATGCGGTAGGGATCAAGTCCTTACTGGAGAAACATCGGCAAAAAGAAAGTTGCAATGATTGCCATGCCCGACTTGATCCATGGGGAATTCCTTTTGAACGCTACAATGCTACAGGGCGTTTTCAAGCCAAGGTTCCGAAAACGGGAACGCGAGTCAGTGGCTTTCAGCAACGTATTCATGGCGACATGAAGCAATACCAGACTTACCTGAAATCCATCAACACGGAACCCGTCGATGCGTCAGCGAAATTACCCGATGGTAAGACGGTTCACGGCTTGGCTGAATTGAAGAGCTACTTGCTGAATAACCGAAAAGACGAGATTGCAGAAAATGTCGTCCGACGGATTTTCAGCTATGCGCTCGGTCGTGAACTTGACTGGCAAGACCGATTTGAAGTGAAGCGAATGCTGAAGGAATTAGAAAAAGATGAATTCCGCCTGAAAGACATGATTATCCTTATCTGTCAAAGCGAAACCTTTCGGGATGGACAGTAACAATCCAAAACCTGCACCCTGCCAAGGGTCGATATCCAATAAGCACGGAGCCTGTACAGCGCAGGTAAACAACATGAGCAAAAAGTCCTGGCAAATCAGCCGACGTCAACTCATCAAGGGAGGTGGAACAGCCCTCGCTTTACCACTGCTCAATGGAATGCACTCAAGTTCAGGCAGGATCTGGGGGCAGGACAACGAGCATGGCAAACTTCCAAAACGCATGCTGGTCAGCTACTTTGCCTATGGTGCGTACATGCCTCATGGTCAAAGTGGAATCCCCTCGGGAAACAAACCCCACCACGACTGGAGTTGGTGGCCCTGCAGCAAGCCGGGGCCTCTGACATTCAATCAATCGTCCAAGCCATTTGAGCCACTAAAGGACCAAATCTCATACCTTCGTGGGCTGGACCACAAAGGTGGGTGGTCCATGGGCGGGCACAGCTCTGGTGATGTTTTTGCCACCGGTGCAGACATGACGGAGCAGGAAAAAACCAACAATATTTCAATCGACCAACTGGCCGCAAACACGCACGGACATCACACGCGTTATGCCTCACTGGTACTTGGGACAGAAGGTGGCACAGGCAGCTATGGATCCAGCAAGACGTTGTCCCACCGGGGTCCCGGGCGACCAATTCCCTCACTGCACAAGCCACAGGAAATCTTCAACGGTCTGTTCCTCCCCTATGAAGGCAAGGGTATCGAACAAGTACGTGCTGGGCTGAAAAGAGAAGCCAGCATTCTGGATTTGATGATGGAACACAGCCGCAGCTTCAGTCGCAGACTGGGAAAGGAAGATCAATCGAAAGTCAATGAGTACCTCGAATCGATTCGATCATTGGAACAACGTGTGGAAAGGACCAGCATGTGGACACACGAACCATTGCCGGATGTGGATACCAAGGGTCTGAACCTCGAGGTATCACACAAAGATCCCAAGGAGTACATCCGCTGCATGTACGATCTGGTCTACCTTGCCTTTCAGACAGACTCCACGCGTTTCGCCACGTTGATGCTGGAAAGTGAACAATCGTCAGACAGCGAAATGTGGAATTACGCTACCTATGCGTTGGGATACAAAGGAGCGACTCACGACATCGCGCACAAGCGACCACCTGAATACTCAGGCCAGTGGGACCGTTGGCGCGCTGAACAGCACGCATACTTTCTGAACCGGTTACGCGATACCCCCGAGGGCAATGGCAACATGCTTGACCGCACCGTTGTGCTTTGGGGTTCCGCTCACCCACACGCCTCCCACAGCACACGAAATTATCCGATCCACCTGGCAGGTGGAAATCATCTCGGATTCAAACATGGCAACCTGCATGCGTTCGAAGGTGACAAAAAGGTTCCCCTTTCGAATCTTTTCGTCAGCATACTTAATGCTGTCGATGTACCGGTGGAAAAATTTGCAGACAGCACCGGGCCCATGACGGAAATCCTCAGCTGAACCGCATGATGACCTCAATCCGTTTTTCATTGACAGCAATGTTGCTGGTGCTGACTGGCTGCTCGGGCTTACTTGCTGCCGAGCCCACCTCGGCGCTCGCCCCAATCCCAAACGTTCTGGTGTTAGGGGACAGCATCTATTCGCAACCCACCAACAATGCAGCGGCCATTTTACGGGGCCGTGTAAATCTGCAGTTTGCGACACTGCAACCGGGGGAAGTTCGAAACACACATCAAGCTCTCAGAAATCTGGACAATATTCTGGGCGATCAATCCTGGGACCTGATTCACTTCAACTTCGGGTTGGGTGACCTCGTCTACCGAGCTCCCAACATGAAAGCGTTTCGCGTACTCCCGAAAACGGCAGGTGGCATTCGCACAACCTCGCCTGCTCTCTACGAAAAGAATCTAAGGTCTCTCGTCGCTCGCTTGAAAGCGACCGGATCGAAACTGATTTGGGCCAGCACCACTCCGATTCGACACTCGTCCACCGGAGTATTCGATATGGAGTCTGAAATCGAGTACAACGCCATCGCAAAAAAGATCATGTTGGAACAGGGCGTTCCAATCAACGACATGTACAGTCATGTCTTGAATCTGATTGACATGGATAAACCAGCAGCACACGGTGCGGACCCGTTTTACTTTGACCGGAAACCCCTTTACCCGCCAATTGTGGTCAACGTGCTGCGGGAACTGGATTTGATTCAACCAGTCCATGGTCCGGTGCAGGTCTTCATCATGGCAGGAGGCTGGTCACACATTGGTGGTGGGATCGTCGTGGACCTCATCAAGCCAAGGCCGGGTCAAAATCGCGGCACACTGGACCACATGGTGCTTGAGCAGAAAAATGCCTCCGACTACGGCCATCTACTCGACGAGGAGGGCAAGTGGAAAACCCGATCGGACGTTTGGATTCACTTTGATCGCCGAGGCCCCAAGTCAGGTGCCTTGGGGATTGGCTATGGCGGTGACCGCAAGCGATGCATCGGCTCGGAACTCAGCTTTGGCATTGCACTGGGTGATCACATCGAACAACAAGTCTGCATCATCAAGACAGCACTTGGCACGCCCTCTCTCGCGTCCGATCTGAAATCACCAAACGCCGGAGGGCATGGACAGAAACCGGGAACTGCCTACACAAACCTGCTGAAGCAGATCAACGAATCACTCGACTCATTGAGCGACAAATTCCCCGACTACACAAACAACACGGGTTATGAACTTGCAGGACTGGTCCTGAATGTTGGAGAACAGGACAGCGACCCCAACCTTTATGGCGAGCACCTCAAAGCCTTGATCGCAGATCTCCGAGCTGAACTCAAAACACCCAAACTGCCTTGCATCATTGTGGGAACGGGGAGAGGTGGACGTAACGAAACCGAGTTTCCTCAGATCATCCAAAGCCAACAACACATCGCTTCTTTGCCAGAACATCGAGGCAATGTTGCCTTTGTGGAAACGCGTGACTTCTGGCCCGCCGAAGATGCTCGCGACGCGTATCGCCATCCATCAAACGAACGCTGGTTCGACAACGCGGAGAGTTTTTACTTGATGGGAAAAGCCATTGGTGACCAGATGATCAAGCTGTTGCCATGAATCCCGCTGCAAGTTCAATCACTGTCACCCCAAGTCATCATTCAAAGCCTGAAGGTCAACCTGACTCGAATAAATGAACGAAGAAATCATCCGCTATTTCATTGTTGACGCATTCACAGACCGCCCATTTGGCGGAAACCCGGCAGCGGTCATACTACTATCACAGTGGCCGGATGACACGTGGTTACAAAGCATGGCCATGGAGATGAATCTGTCTGAAACAGCCTTTCTGGTTCCGAACCAAAAAGGATTTGACTTACGTTGGTTCACGCCAACAGTTGAAGTCGACCTGTGTGGGCATGCAACGCTCGCTGCGGCGTTTGCCATACTTCACGCCGGGCTTCGAGAAGATAACGCAGACATCGACTTCTCGACCCGCAGCGGGATACTTACTGCGGCTTTGCAGGGCGACCAAATCCAGCTCGACTTCCCCTTGAAACCTGAATCACCCACAAGCGCACCAGCAGACTTGCTTGAAGGACTTGCTGTAACACCTGTCTACGTTGGCAAGAGTGAATATGACTACCTGGTGGCAGTGGAGACAGAACAGGAACTTCAATCACTGACTCCGAAATTCGACCAACTGGCCAAGCTCGACTGCCGTGGCATCATTGTCACGAGTGAATCAACAGATCCCAATTTTGATTTTTCATCACGATTCTTCGGGCCAGCTGTAGGAGTTGATGAAGACCCGGTTACTGGATCAGCACACTGCTGCCTTGCAGACTATTGGCAGAAACGCACCGGACGTGACCGTTTCACGGCTTTTCAAGCATCGCAACGCGGTGGTGTTGTGCACCTCACCATCCGACAAAGCCGGGTTCGGTTGGCCGGGAACGCAACTGTTGTGGCTCAAGGTGAAGTGCTGGTTCGCTAAAACCCGCGAACGGAAGCTTCTTGCTCAACACGCCCGTTCCCGGGAACGACGCACAAGTTTTGCGGTTGAATCTGGTTTTGACCTGCGACCATGCCAAACAAAAATGGTGTACGGGCACGCCCTATCAACTGATATGGAACTATTTCGATTTCCAATGCTGTCGGACTCTCCTGCTTGTAGATTGGGCGGAGTACAGGCACTAGACTTTTTGGGATCACTATCATCTTTCATTGCCTTCACTGAAATTAATGTTGACGCATTACATCTGAATGCACACGGCTGCAATCTCAGTAGGTGAACCTTCCCAACCGCATCAGCCATACCAAGGGTAGCAATGCAATATCCAATCCAGCTGAACTTCAAGCTACTGACATTCGGACAACGGATCACTGCTACGGACGCCCAGGGCAACGTGATCATGTTCATCAAGCAGAAGATGCTCAAGCTCAAGGAACAGGTCGATGTTTACAGCGGCCCCGACCAGACCCAGCTGATTTTCACCATGAAAGCGGATCGCGTCATCGATTTTTCGGCAAACTACCACTTTGCTGACGCGCAGGGAAACGACTGGGGAAGCGTACGAAGAAAGGGCATGCGATCGTTCTGGTCAGCACACTATGAGGTCATGCAGGACGGAGAAATCGATATGACCATGTCCGAGGAGAGCCCATTCAAGAAGATATTGGAGTCGTTGCTTGGAGAAATCCCACTGATCGGCTTGGTGGCCATCTATCTGATTAACCCGACTTATCTGGTTTCACGGCCAGACGGCACGCCCCTGCTGCGTCTCACGAAGAAGCCCGCCTTCTTTGAGGGCAAGTTCGTGCTCGAAAAGTTAAGCGACATGCCAGAGGACGATGAGCTCAGATCCCTGCTGGCGATTTTGATGGCCGCGTTACTGGAAAGGCGACGTGGATGACGCCGACACACACTTGACATTTTTAAATTTGAAATACTGGACAAGTGTCGTGAGGCACGCGTCGGTGGTCTCACCGCGCGTGCACCCTGTGGTTGGATGTTACCAACCTGAAGAAGGGCCACGCGGCGTAAATCGCAAAGCCGCATACGCCAACATCATGCGCCTATAGAAAACGCAACGACAGGCCAGTCCCGACAAAGTAATCATCAGAGTCGTCATTCAGACCAACACCACCCCGAAAGTCCCATTGCACATTGTTACCGAACAGAACCGTCATGCCTCCCGACAGATACTGTTCATCAAGACCTTCCACACCCTTCTCGGCGGCATAGCCAAACCACTCACCATAAATGCCCAGTCGGTCTGTCAAAGACGTGCTGAGCGCTAGCGACTGAGTCCAGATCGTGAAGGTATCAGGCTGACTATCATCAACTGCCCGATTGACCTGCGTGTTCCCCGCAAATGCCCAACGCTCATTCAGGTCCCAGCCCCACAGCCAATTTACTCCCGGGAGAACTTGATCATTCGTCAAAGCCGAACTGCCTGTGGGCACAAACATCTGTGGCATGATGGACATTTCTGGCAGGCAACCACACTGCGGCGTCAAACCAACTTTGAGTCCCAAGTACAAATCGTCACTACCTGTAATATCTTCGATGGGATCGGCAATCGCCAAGCCCGTATAGGCCACTCTCAGTTCAAGCCAGTCTCTCAAAATCCCTCTGCGGATCAGTAACTCAGGAGCTGAATGCTGATCAGTCCCAGCATCATCATTGCGGGCATAGGTATACCCCAATTCAAATTGAGTGACCCCGCGTCCAACTGTGCTAGAAGCTTCCGTGAAATCGGGGCGGTCCGTCACCAACGGTTCGGCATAGTTCAAACGCAAATCACAGGCATTATTTCCGGGCCACGCGAACAGGAAGGCCCGCCCTGAAAAGTGCCCCGCTAAAGAACCATCACAACCTGCAGCATCACACGCTACACGATCGCATACGCTGTCATCACATCCACCAGCCATCCAAAAAGGCCGCTCCGCCGAAACGGATGCACTGAGCAGTAATGTAATAGCCAGAGTTTGAATACCGATTCTTGGCATGTCATTGCCTGCAGAGAGGAAAGTCGTAATGGAAATTGAAACCTGATTACTTCTGTAATCGGCCCAGACGGACCACGATTCCAGCAACCCAACCGCAAACGTAATCATCGGAAAAGACCACACAACGCACGCCGATCTTACCAGAGATACAAGACCAACCACTACAAACAGTACCCAAATTCCTATGGCGTGCCTTGTGGACCTGATGAAATACAGCTTTTGTGCCTAACAAATAGTGAGTAAACACGTTGCCCCCATCAGAGCGATATGGGTCATTGATCACTGTTGATTCACGACCATCACGATAGCTCTGGTTTTCGTGACTGCCATTGCCAAAACGTCCACCAATCAAGCTTCATTGAATTTGGAAGCGAAACCATGTGTTGCTTTTCACAACCAGTCGATTCAGTATCACAGACACGCATTTTCGGTCGGCTTAC
>JAPOKD010000848.1 GCA_029977825.1 Planctomycetota bacterium
ACTTTTGCCTGAATTGCCAGCGCCAACGAAGTGAATTTCCGGAGGTATGGTGTTGTCTAAGGCGTCAGGAAGGGCGCTCGGGGTCAGTGTCACTCCGGTTCAGTGCCGTTCATAACGCACGCGGTAGACGGGGATTTGGTGTTGCCTGCTGCGACGTTCAAAATGGGTTCGATAGTCAAGGTCGTGATTCGCGGCAGCTTCCTCTTCTGGAATCGGGACCCCAAATTCCGGTGCAAGTTCCGCAATCATCTCAACGGTGTTTTCAAAGTAGTCCAGCACGTCAGTCCAAAAGTGCAAGCGTCCACCTGGTCGTAGCGTTTTGGAGATATTGCGAATGCTTTTCTCGTTTACGACTCTTCGTTTTCGATGCCGTTTTTTCCACCACGGATCTGGAAAGTAGACATGCACCGCTTCAAGGCTGTTTTCCTCAATGCGATCGTTGAACAATGGCTCCGCGTTTCCGCTGACCATGATAGCGTTGAGGTTTGCGTCTGGTGACTCCATTCGGGATCTGAGCAGTCGACCAGCCGAATGGGCCGCGTACTTTGCCATGATTTCAATGCCGACAAAATTGTGTTCTGGCTTGGCTGCGGAAGCCGTCGTCATGAAGAGGCCCTTCCCAGAACCAATTTCAATTTCCAGCGGCGCGCAGTTACCAAATAGGCTTGCACTGCTCAGCTTTTCGGGCAGGTCATCGACATTACGCAGCACTTTGGTGAGGTCGAGGCTGGCGGGGGGGCGTTTAATGGGGCTGCGTGGCATGGGATTGTTTTAAAGAGAGCTTGTGATTTTGATCCTGCGGTGTGGGTTACCGACGCATCCGGGCAATGTCGGAATGTCCAACCAAACACATCGTAACCGGCGGAGATTTCCCTACAATGACTCGACCGAGCTGAAACAATTCCCTCATTAAGATGTTCATGGCGATAATGGCAAACGCGAAAGCCAATTTTAACGGATTGAAAATAGCTGCTCTGGAGAGCAGACGTGCTGATGATATGGCCCGTCTGATCACGCGAGTCGGTGGCCTGGCTCACGTGAGTCCCTCCATGCGAGAGGTACCGATCGAGCCCAATCGTGGAGCCATCGATTTTGCCTACCGGCTGATGACTGGGCAGGTGAGCGTTGTGATTCTGATGACAGGCGTGGGGTTTCGTTATCTGCTGCGATCGGTAGAAAAACATGTCGATCGGCAGAGATTTCTCGATTCACTTTCGGACGTCGTCACCATTTGCCGTGGCCCCAAGCCTGCCGCAGCGTTGAAGGAGGTCGGCATCAAGGCAACTTACCGTGTTCCGGAGCCGAATACATGGCGGGAACTTTTGCAGACTATTGATTCCGAGGTTGCTGTCGCGAATCAGGTGGTAGGGCTGCAGGAGTACGGTGTTACCAATGCGTCATTGATTGCAGGTCTGGAAGCGCGGGGAGCCACTGTGGAACCGGTCCGAGTTTATGGATGGGAGTTACCTGAAGATACGACACCGTTGGAAGAGAATATTCAGGCGTTGGCTGCGGGGCAGAGAGACATGCTGTTGCTGACCAGCGCTCATCAGGTCGTCAATATGCTCAGAATGGCAGAGCAGCTCAATGTGGTAGAGTCGTTAAGACAGGGGCTACATGGCACCGTAATCGCTTCGATCGGACCGACCACCACGCAAATGCTGGAGGAGTGCGAGATACATGTCGATATGGAACCCAGCCACCCTAAAATGGGGCATCTGGTGACTGAAGCAGCACAGCGAGGAGTAACGTTGGTGGAATCTAAAAAACGTGGTTTTGCGGCATCACCGCCGATTGCCAACCTTGAACATCCGTCAAACGCAAGCCTGTTCATGAAGGCATGCCGCGGGGAACCGACAGAGAGAACACCGGTTTGGTTGATGCGGCAAGCTGGGCGATACATGGCGGAGTACCGCGAGGTGCGTGCCAAACAGAGTTTTCTCGAGCTTTGCGCGCAGCCCAAACTTTGCAGTGAGGTGATGTGTACCGCCGTCGATCGCTTGGGAGTTGATGCAGCGATTATTTTTTCGGATCTGCTGCCCATTCTGGTTCCGATGGGATTCGACTTGGAGTTTGCCAAGGGCGATGGTCCAGTCATCCACAATCCTGCACGTGACCTGAGCGATGTCAAACGCGTCAAGGCATTGGATTCACCAGAGGAACTCGACTTTGTCTATGAAACCGTGCGACAAACCAGAGCCGACATTCCAGAGTCAATTCCAGTCATCGGGTTTGCCGGTTCTCCCTTCACACTTGCCAGCTACGCAATTGAGGGTGGAGGAAGTAAGCAGTATGTCAACACAAAAAAACTGATGCGAAGTAAATGCGGTGGCTGGGATCTGCTGATGGAAAAACTGTCCGAGGCGATCACCGTTTACCTCAATCATCAAATTGCAGCAGGCGCCCAATGCGTGCAGCTGTTTGACAGCTGGGCCGGATGCCTGTCCCCCAATGACTACACGACTTTTGTGTTGCCGTGGATGAAGCAGATCATCGCCGGAATTACTCCGGGCGTCCCGGTGATCAATTTTGCTACCGGTAACCCCGAATTGTTGCCTCTGATGCGGGCTGATCGAAGAACAGTCGTGGGTGTTGATTGGCGGATTCCGCTCGATGTTGCATGGCAACGAATCGGGCATGACTGCTCTGTACAAGGCAATTTGGATCCCGCAGTTCTACTTGCAGATCCCGATGTCATTCGCAAAGCGGTGGATGAATTGCTACGTTCGGTTGACGGTCGGCCAGGCCATATTTTCAATCTTGGACATGGTGTTTTCAAGGAAACGCCCGTGGAACACGCGATCGCGTTGGTGGACGCCGTCAAGGAATTGTCGCAGCGGCCAGCTCAAGATTAGCACGGAGCTAGTAAGTCGCCCGCATCAAAGCAGGACCAGAACCGGATCCAAGAGGGGAAGAGGAATGGGCCTCTGGTAGGTCCACTCCGGTTCTGTGACTGTTGGGGGGGTGGATTTGTATGAGATGCGAGCTTTTGCGATCGCTATGGGCCAGCCTGAAAGTGACGGTAGTACCGCTTTTTGCGGTGTTGTGGTTTACC
>JAPOKD010000930.1 GCA_029977825.1 Planctomycetota bacterium
AGTGTGTCACACTCGTCGACCAGTTCACAGATGCGTCCGGCCGTCTCGAGCGTCATGTTCTCCGCTGTTTTTGTTGGACCGGCGTCGACATGGCAGTGTGTGCACGTCTGATTGCAGAGCTTGCCCAGATTGATTTGCAATTCAGTCAATCTACCTCGAAACAATGTCTCCGCTTCCCGCCCAACCTTTGCGGCAAACGGCTCGACGATTCCGGTGGGCAGACCTGCATCGATGATCGGAAGAATAGACGACATGCGTTAGGACTATGGGTAAGGCGATATCGGAGTGTTCGAGGATAACAGAAACGTCTCCTGGAGGGTTGCGATGAATCTTCGGTAGCTGAAACGCCGTGGCTTTTTAGTGCGTGTTGCCCTAAGTTTGGCCTGTTTTCCGTGTCTAAGCTTATGCGTTGAAGTTCAGGCATGTGCAGGATGGTTATGCCTCGCGTGCTTCTTCCAGCAATTTGATCCATGGGCCGACATAATGTCCGTTGTCATGGAACGTGCGTCCACTCACTAAGTTGCCATCAATGACGCAAGCTTCGTTGACAAAGATACCACCACAGACTTCCAGATCAAATTTGCATTTTGGCACGGTGGCCATGCGGCGTCCGCGTACACAATCGGCGTACGCGGGGATCTCAACGCCGTGGCATACGCTCGCCACAGGTTTGTTGACCTCAAAAAAGTATTTGGTGGCTCGAACAAGGTGTTCGTCATACCGAATGTACTCGGGTGCACGACCACCACTGAAAAGGATTCCTGCGTAATCTTCGGGATTGATCTGCGAGAAGGCGATGTCAGCTTGAATCGTGTATCCCTCCCACTCTTTCGTAATCGTCCATCCGGGCTTTATTTCGTGCATCACCATCTGATAGAGACGCTTTTCAGGAGCGGCGACTACTGGTGTGAAACCTGCTTCCTGTAAACGGTAGTAGGGGTACATCGTATCCAGAGTTTCGGTTGCGTCGCCTACAATGATCAGGACCTTGTCAGACATCAATTTCTCAGTTTTGGGCTAGGTGGTTGGTTTGAAATAGTGGCAATTCGGAGGTGACATTATTGTTTATGAAACAGGGCGAAACATCGAGTTGGCTTTCTCGTCACTGCCCCTTCCAATTTAGAAAACTACAACTGCGAAGCCAACCACGTTGGAAACGCTACAAGCTACGTCAGCGAATATTCCTTGGGCGACTTTTGGGTAATTGCAGCGTTAGCAGCATGAATGCGACCGGATTTTGGCAACACAGGCTTGTGTTTTCCTCTTTGCACGCTCGCAGCATTCCCCGTCGAGTCAATGTAGCGAGTTGCTCCTGAGCAGTTGATAACACCCCTGGTTGTTCCGGCACCGAGCATCATTTGCCGCCTCAAAGCGATCGGGGATACGTGAGTTACAGTGGGCGCAACGGTTGACTTCCATGTTGCGGATGGTTTTTAAATGCCAAGACCGCTGAATCAAAAGCGTATGGCATTTCGGGCAATAGCTGCTTTGTTTCACGATGTGATGCACGTTTCCGATGTCGACACATAGTTCACGTCTGCCTGCAACGTGGGTTCCTGCGTTTGCGATAAGACTTCGTTGCGGGGTCCTGACAGATTCGGCATTTGAAAATTCGGCTGATGGGTTTTGAAATCCATGGCCATGTCATTGACGATTTGCCCGAGTATCAGCCCAATCAAGCGTTTGAAATGGTCGGTATCAACATCCATTCAGCAATCATCCGACGGTTCGCTGCGATCCAACGACCTGTCTTGTGGACCGCATGCCAATCGAAACAAGAACAGATTGCAGGTGGGTGGGCGTAAATAACTGGCACGAATCTGCTGCAAACTTCTCAGGCTTAGGGCCGGTGGCAATCATGAGTGAAGCAAGTCAGGCCGTGCTGTGTCGGCCCGAGAGTCGGTTGTGATGGCTATGGCAGTGTAGAACGCATACTTGGAGCCCAACTGATTGAGTTGTTTGCAGTAGCCGCGAAACGGCGACATCCTTGCTTTTTAAACCCTGTCAACGGAATGTTCAGGAGATTGGCCAAGCTGTTGTTAAGCGATCCCTTACGACTTCTGGACAAATTCGAATTGAAGCAGGATTTTCAGTCCTGATTGCATTGAGTGGAAACGACGTCTAAGACTGGTGTCCCGGGGAAGAAAAGTGGTGGCTACCCGCAAACATCTGTTCCGTGGTTGTTCGAGTGGATCGATGTCGTAACCCGGACAAAACCCTTGGGTATCCTGCAACCTTCTGGCCTCATTTTCGGTTGCCACAAAGCAGGCTCGTCGCTTATATCGCTTCAAATGTGAGACGCTTGGGGCAGAGTTGTCAAAGGCATCTGCCATCCAATTGCTAGGTCTGCCAGCGTTGGTTGAAGTCACTGTCTGTTGGTTGAAGTCACTGTCTGATGCTTCATGGGCAGCCATAGGCAGGGGAAAATTGACCATTCCAAATAGTCTATTGATCACAACGATTCGAATATCTCGCCGATCCCGTCTTTTCGATGGCACCACCTTCGATA
>JAPOKD010000197.1 GCA_029977825.1 Planctomycetota bacterium
AAGGGGCTTGATCGAAGCCAGCTAACACAGACGGCTAATGGACCTGTCAAAGAAAGTTTTCGTGAGTTCTGGAACCATCTCATTGTAGATACCAACTGACAGGAATCCGATACTCAATGTTAGATGTGTACGCAATACACCATCAAGTTTCTATTCGTGGCGACTGCTATGCGTATTCTGAATTTGACACCTCATTCTATTAGTTATGATGATGGTCAACGGTGTAAGAAAATATCAAGTTCTGGTGTCGTTCGCCTTGATCAAGCAACTAAGCCTTCGAAACCCATTGATGGATTTGAGGTTGTCACGTCTGAATATGGAGGTGTCAGTGGTGTACCTGAGGATCTTTGTTCGGGTGATGTTTTAATCGTGTCGAGCGTCGTAGCAAATCACTGGCCGGAGGCCGACCGACCAAAGGGGATCACCTTGCTGGTGCCTGATACTGGGAACAGCTGCAAACGCGACAAGAATGGAAAGGTCACGTCAGTTTCACGGTTCATTCTAAAGTAGCCGAAGGAGGCACTTTCGTTATCTGGCACCGCGAAAATGCTGTTCACTTGGAATCCAGATCACCAACACGGTGATAAACGATCTGACGATTTGTTTCGGGCAATGTCAGCAATAAACCGCGTTTGGCAAACAGAAAAATCCGCAGGTCAATGGGCATCGGAGCCCGATTGTGGAATTCGCCGTAACCGCCGGGTCGGAAGGCAATCCTTGGCAGCGTCGTGATTGGTTGTGGATCACCACGCATGTGGATGTTGGCCCGGGCAGATGCTGCTGCATCCCTGTCGTCACTTCTGACCAGGCTGATGGAGAATTCACTATCGATTGCGGGGATGAAAAAACTGCGTGCGTGCAATTCCTTGTTGACCGCATACTCTTTGGTTTGAGTGGTGTAGATTCCTTTGGCCGTGTACATCAAGTCGCCCATCGGGCTGGGAGCGATGTATCCCATGGTGTCGTGCGCATAATAAGTATCGACTGTATTGCCTTTCATCACCAAAGTGCGAAATCCACCTGGTGAGCCGCTGGTTCCCCAAATGGAAAATACCTTGCCATTGGCGCTGGCACGCATTCGAGTGGCAGGACCAGCGCCGGGGAGCTGCCCAACGCGCTGGTATTGGCGGTCAAAAACACGAGTCGGAATGGGACGCAACGATTTACCATCCAGAAACATTCCTGGCTCGTGCTCAGCCCCTGCCAGGATCGGACCATTCGTATCACGTCCAACCACCAGATGTTCAATGGGATTCTGGAAAGGTAATTTGCTGGACTTCAGTTTCTTATAGGTTTTCAGACTCCACCGTTCGATCGTATTCGGCTCGGGATAGGCGAGATAGATCGAGTCAGCGCCCACACAAAACTTCACGTTGGCATTTTCCAACGGAATCTCGTGCTTGATCTTCCGCGCATTGACGTCAAAGATGGCGAGCTTCTCTTTCAGCGTCAGCAGCAGAACGATCACATCGCCTGATGCACCAAGAACCGCGGTCTCGTAAGGCATTTCCA
This sequence comes from Planctomycetota bacterium, assembly GCA_029977825.1. Classification (GTDB taxonomy): domain Bacteria; phylum Planctomycetota; class Planctomycetia; order Pirellulales; family Pirellulaceae; genus Rubripirellula. Next base: position 1,513 of record JAPOKD010000197.1, read on the forward strand.
GATCAATGACAATTTGATCACTGTCTTCCGGCCATGAGTCATCGACGCTCATATCGCCATTGGAGGAAGTACTTGGTGTGTCTGAGAACTTGATCTTTTTCTTGCTTGCAGCTTTCTTTTTGTCCTTCAGAAATTTCAGTTGTCGTTGAGATGCCTCGGAGTCAATTTCAAAATTATCCTGCATCTCGCGGACGACAAGGATCGCGGTATCCCAATCTTCGGCGGCACGAACCAGATCGAGAGACAGCCGCAACAAGGCGAATCGATCAGCAGAGTCGTCGTGTTTTTCGATTTCTGCCATGAATCGCTTGGCCAAGGCAGTTTTTTCACCTGGCGCATTTGCCTCGCTCAGTTCCTTGGCATAGGACGTCGAGATCCGTGCGATCGATTCACTTCGTTGAAGTTCATCGGGCAGCGGGTCTTTGCCTGACACGGGCTCTGCAACCAGAGTGATTGTCAACAAGAACAGGCACAGGAACGGTTTATGGAGTTGGGGCAGGAGAGTGATCATCATCAAAAACGGACGTAGGAATGAAGGTGTTCCAGCAAGGCCGGAGACGCAAAAATGATGGAGACGAAGAAATGCCGGGGTGTGGGAAAGTCGGGGCCCTGAAATTCTGGGCCAGGAATGTCAGGGAGAAGATCAGTATAGTCCGATCTGGCACTAGGTTGATCAGTTGGACAAGCAAGTGAGTTCGACCGCGGTCTTTTTCGATGCGTTCCGACTCAACGCTTTTTGGCACTGTCGGTGTTGTCGGCTGCATCATCAAAATCCGAGTCAGGACCAAAAGCGATCTTTCGATAGCGATCCCCCTCTTTTCGGATGATATCCCGCCAACCATCACTCCAGACGACTCGTGCCTCTCCGTCGACAATTTTCCAGTGGCCCGTGGCATTGGGGACATGACTCTTGGTAGCGGAAAGATCGGCATTGAGTGTCATCACAAATTTTGGCTTTCCTCCCGACGCCGGGCGTCCGATGTCCCATGATCCGATGAATTCATTCGTGCTTCCAGGTTCAGCTTTCCGCTGAAATCCATCTTCAATGCGGTAAAGATAACCAGCGGTGCGGACAATGAACGCATCACGGTCTACCGCAGGTGTGGCCATCAACTGCTGAGTCGTCAGGGAATTCTCAGCCACTTTTTGGAACTTGCGGCCTGGTCGAATGATCGTGCAGTGGGCATTTTCGTTGAACAGGTAGATTCGGTCTTTGGTGTGAATAGGAGTGGCAGAGTATTGGCCTGGCAATCTCTGTTTCCACACCTCATTGCCTGTTGCTGCTTCCAGGCAGGTCATGATGCCCTCGCGGTTGACCACATAGAGAAGATCGTTGATGAGCAGCGGAGTGCATCGGGCGGGCATGCCCCGGGTTACCTTCCACTTCACATGCGTATCGGTGACATCACCTTTGCCATCATCACGAATGGCCCATAATTCCGGGTAGTCGCGGTCAACAATGGTGAATACCAACCCATTGCCGCCAATTGGTCGAGGAAAAATTGACCATCCTTTGTGTCGAACACGCCAGAGTTCCTTACCCTTGAGGTCATAGGCATAGATTCCCTGCCCGGCTGCACTGATCATCTGTTTGCCCGCACTTGTTTCGACCAGACCGGGGGTACTGTAGGCCTTTCGCTGATTGACAGGCACGTCCGAATAGTCAAAGGACCGCTCAGTTTTCCAGACGGTTTTTCCATCGGCTTTCGAGAGGGCAATGATGTATTGCACGTCCCGTCCATCCACGTGAAAAACAAGATTTTCACCAACGAGCGTCGGTGAACTTGCTGGACCCGCATTCGTTTCATGATCACATTTCAGATCACGGCGAGTCCACAGAATTTTGGCTGTCGTGGAATCAAGACATGCAGTGCCATAAGTTCCAAAATGGATGAACACACGGTTCTCTTTGACGACGGGCGTCGGAGTGGCATAGGTATTTGCAGTACTGATTTTTTGCGGATTGCTGACATCGAAAACTTTTTGATCGTGAATGATCTTGCCCGTGACCTTGTTTACACAGACAGCGAATAACTGATTTCCATCAGGCGTGGAAGTTGTCATCCAGATTCGGTTGCCATCGATGACAGGAGAGGACCAGCCTCGGCCATGAATCGCCGTCTTCCAGGCGATCCCCTCAGTATCCGTCCACTTCAGTGGCAAACTGTCCGATGCTGTACGATTCGTGCCATGCGGTCCAAGAAACTGCCACCACTCAGGTTCGCGGCCTCGTGAGGTGGTCACGCAACACAAGCAGAAAATGGTCAATATGGGAATTCGCATCACTGAAACCTCGCAAGCTGTTGTTCGATCGACGAATTGTAACGCAACCTGTTGTTGATCTGCGATTGCGCCATTGAATGAGCCGGCTTTGAGTCATTTTCATACCGGTTTCGTCATTGCGAGGGGCGATTCGCAAAGTAGGCCAACGATTGCGTCGTTGGCGTTCACTCGAGCAAGGCGAGGATCCTTGACTGATCCCCTCGACTTTGTCTCTTGACGAACCATGTGATCGGGTGTACTAACAAGGTAGTACACATAAAGGTGATCCATGTATTTTTCAATCGATCCCAACGGTGAAGTGCCGATTTACGAGCAGCTTGTGCGTCAGGTCAAGCTGGCGGTCGCTGATGGCGTGTTGGTAGGTGGACAGATGGTGCCCAGCGTACGGCAGTTGTCGAAAGATCTGGCGATCAACCCCAACACCATCGCCCGCGCTTATCAGGAATTGCAGAGTGATCTTGTACTTGAGCCGCTGCGTGGTCGGGGTCTGGTAGTCCGGCGCGATTCTGTCACTCGGTGCACCAAGGCACGCAACTTGCTGGTAGCCGAGACCGTCCGACGTGCTCTGGCAGATGCCTTGAGCGGTGGCATGTCAGCGGCAGAACTACGCGATCTGTTCGAAAGTGAATTGGCAAAACAGGATGTCAGCAATGGCAAGGATACAAACAGCTGAACCAGGTAAGGCTCCCTTTTCTTTGGCGAGGATAACGCAATGAACCAACCTGTGATTTCTCTACAAAACGTTTCTCGATCGTTTCGCAACACCAAAGCTTTGGATGCTGTGAGTCTTGAGGTGCCGTCGGGAACGGTCTTTGCGTTATTGGGGGAGAATGGTGCCGGAAAGACTACGCTGATCCGCATCCTGACTGGTTTTCTCAAGGCTGATGAGGGATCAGCGACGGTACTCGGTGAATCCTGTTCCAAGTCGGGCGCCGCGATTCGCCGTAAGATCGGCTATGTGTCCGACAACCCGGCGATGTACGAGTGGATGACCGCTGAGCAGATTGGATGGTTCACCTCGGCGTTCTACGAAGACGGTTTTTCAGACAGGTATCATCACCTCGTCACGGGGTTTGATGTACCGGGTGGCGTCAAGCTGAAAAACATGAGTAAAGGTCAACGCGCGAAGGTAGCGTTGGCACTTTCCACGGCCCACAATCCCGAATTGTTAATTCTGGACGAGCCGACCAGTGGGCTTGATCCGATGGTGCGCCGACAGTTCCTTGAGTCGATGGTGGATCTTGCTGCATTGGGTCGAACAGTGCTGTTGAGCAGCCACCAGATCAGTGAAGTCGAGCGTGTAGCTGATTGGGTTGCGATACTCGCGCAGGGGCAGCTGAAAGTAGTGCAGCCGTTGGAATTTTTGAAAAACGAAACCTCGATTGTCACGGCGACGATGGACGACTCATCAGCCACATTGCCTTTGCCTCCGGGAGAAGTTCTGACGGAGTCCCAGAACGCCAGACAGATGCGCTGGGTTGTGCGAGGTTTGCCTGAAGATTGGCGCGGTGTTTATGCAGGAGACACCGGCGCTATCGAACTGAAAGAGGAGATAGCGTCTCTGGAGGAGATCTTCGTTGCTGTCTGCGATCCACGGGCCAATCGTCCGGCGAATGGTTCTGATTTAGTGGATCCGACCTTGTTGAAGGTGAACTAAGCCTTGAAGGTGAACAGAGGCTCGAAGGTGAACAGAGCCTCGAAGGTGGACTGAGACTCGAGTACTGGTATGCATTACCCTGCCATGTTTGACAAGTCCGATGTTGAGTCGATTCAAATTGAGCCAAAACCGGTGGATGGTTACATTCCCATGATTGATGGAGATGAATGAAATGATGCGTCATCTGCTTTGGAAAGATGCCATGACGGTGCGAGCACTGTTGCTGGCAGTGTTGATCGGGATTCTGGGTGCAGCAGTGTGCCTGGTTCTTGTATCGCCTCTGATGAACGAAGCAGATGCAGCCAGTGTCTTTGTCTCTTTCTGGATTCTGATGCCAAACCTTTTTGCCATTGGTGTACCGGCGATACTTGTTGGCAACGAAGAAGAACGTGGCACATTGTTGTGGCTGAGAACACTTCCTGTGAAGTGGCAGTCCATTGCTGATGCCAAACTGTTGATTGCATTGGGTGGATTGGTGACTTGCTGGCTGGGTTCTTCCCTCGTGTTGATTTCGAGTGGGATGCTCGTTACGGATAAATTTTCGCCATTTGCGGAGGAGATGATCACCCTTGAAGGTGTGCTGTATCTGGCCTGTTTCAGTGTGATGTTGATGCTCCTCGGTTTCGTGACGGCGTATCTGTTTCGCTCGCCGGTAGCAGGGCTGCTTGCAGTCGTACCCCTGATCGGTGGTGGAACCTATCTGTTTGAACTTTTAACGAGATGGATCCTTACCGGTCAGATTAACTACGTTGGCACTTTGACTGATCCGACTTTTGTTGAACAACTCGAACTGGGTGTTGCCACTCTTGGTGGAATGATGTTCGTGGTCGGAGTGCAACGGATACTTGCCAGACGCAGGCTCAATCGAGTGGTTGGCCGCTCATGGAGTAAACGGCTCAATTCGTCACCAACTGGTGTAGCTTACAAGCCACCGGTTGCCGTGATCGCCCCGCGAGCATCCACAGCAACAGTTCTGGTGTGGCAACAGATACGACAGTGTTGGCATCTTGGCTTGGTCATTCTTCTTGCGTCTGTCAGCTATATGTTGCTTGTCTATGGTTTCAGGCGGGACAGGTGGGACTGGTCAGCCAACGCCTGGGAGAGCCTGATACCGTTGTTTCTTGGCCTTGCCACTATGTGGCTGGGTGTCCTAGTGTTTTACGGCGACAATGTCAAAAACCGGCGCAGCTATTTCGCGGATCGGGGATTGACGGTGAATGTCATTTGGTGGACACGTCTATCTGCACCGTTTTTTCTGCTCGTGGCGCTGCTCGGCTGTCTTCTGGTTCTGCATCCTGATCCCGACACCCTATTGCGGGTTGATCTTCACAACAGGGGGCTATCGCTAGCGGGTGCGATTATCGAGTTGGTGACATGTTTTGCTTTTGGGCAACTGGTGTGTCAGTGGATCCGTCGCCCTGTATTGGCATTTTTTGCTGGGCCGGCATTTGCCGTGATGCCGGCTATCGTGCTCATGTTGTTTGCTTCCATATATCCAAATTATGTGTGGTGGATCATGATCAGTGCGCTAGTCATGTTGTTTGGCAGTTGGCAACTCACAGGTGCCTGGATCGAAAACACGAACAGAGATGGAAACAATGCCTCTGGAATTCGTCGGTGTATCCAGTGGTTGAAAAAATCCGAAGTTCGTGCTGTCTCTTATGTTCTTCTAGCGATGCTCTGTCCGTTGGTTATCGTTGCATCACTCCGAGTATCAACGACACCGGGGCTGCGCGCCCAATGGCGACAGCGTCATTTGGCCGCGCCTGTCCCTGAGCCAAAAACCTACCCGAACGGCCGCACAATTTATCGAAATCTCCATGCGGAGAAGTATTCGACGTACGCTTTTGCTGACATGTCGGAAAGGTCAGCACAAGAATTGGATGCAGACGAAAGAAACGAGTGCATCAAGCTGTTGCGTGAGGAACTGGCCTCTGATGAGATTGGCACCAGAGTGTCCCGGGAAGATATTCAGTGGTTACTCGAACTGAACACGCCTACGTTGACCGGGGGAGAAAACCTTGACTCGGATCTTCGACTCCTGGCCAATGAAGTTTTGCTTGATTGGTCGAACCGCGTTCGTCAGCAGGTATGCGAGGGCGAGATGTCATGCGTGGACCTCATGTTCGCAGAGAGATGCGAGTACGATGCGAGTATTGCTCTTCTCGAAATGTATGACCAAGCAGGGATGACACCGCCTTTGGCACGAGTTGTTTCTCAAATTCCCAGTGCAGAGCTGCGGAAAGAGTCCCAGCGTATAGCCTTACTCGGTGAGTGGCAGGTCTACAATCGACAAAGTTGGTGGGTCGGAGAGGGAAAAAGCATGCAGTCTGCACCCAAAAATTTTCTCGGCTTTCCCGTTGCTCTCACGCGGAGCGCGATTCCGTACGAACGACGGCGTGCTGATCGAAACGTGGATGAAATCACGTATCTGCTGTTGAAGCTCTGTGAGCAACCGTCTGATGCTGACAATCTTCAGTTCCAGGAACAGGCATTGGTTATTTGGGGTGATTTGCTGGGACCTCGCCACAAGGTGGATTCTCTTCCATTGTCTCAGTATTGGACTTCAAGTCAGGCGCACGCAGAGCGTATCAACCAGCTCCGAGTAGCCGCGCAGAAGTTGATGAAATCACGCGAAGTGAAGGCAAACGAAGATCGTGAATAACAGCAAGAAATTCGCGAATCTGGATAACCACAGTCCAGTTTGCATACCGCAAAATTGAGACCATCAGCAAGAAAAGCGTGCATGTTGCCGTGGTTCATTCTGCAGCCTGTTCCAGATCATGAACTCATTGCAATCCTGGTTTCAGTTTCTTCAGCCAATCTGGCCATGTCGTGTTCTTGAACTTCTTGAGTTTCTGCGGTTGGTCCGCGTCAATGACGTTCCATAGAGCGATACCCTGTTTGACCAGAGGTGCTTCTTTGTCTGGAAGTTGATTGCTCAATTGCGATTTGATCCTAGCGTATGCCGAGTCATCTGCCAGATTTTTCCATTCGTTCGGGTCGGTGGAGTGATCGTACAATTCTTCACCGCCGTCAAAATAACGTATGTATCGGTAGCGATCACCGCGCACGGT
>JAPOKD010000893.1 GCA_029977825.1 Planctomycetota bacterium
GACCCGGTCCAACCGGGCAACCTTCCATCGTTCTCTTTCTGAGGCTCACGGGTGGGCGGTGAAATAATCACGCCAGATCGCTTGGCGACCACGTTCAAGCGATCCACTTCTTTTTCTGTCTCAGCGATCATTGACTGAATTGACTTGATCAGTTCTTCCTGCGTGTCAATCGATGCCTTCAGATAAACGTCCTCACGGCTTCTCAGTTGAATCGTCTTGAGTTGTGCATTGGCAACCACTTCCCGTCCCTCAAGATCGGCCAAACGAATTTCGAGATCTGGATTGACCAGTTTTGCGATCTGCTGTCCTTCTTCGACAGTCGTACGAGGTTCAATTGCCCACTCGATTCTTCCGGTGGTGCCGGCATAAACCGTTCCAACTTTGCTGGGACGGATTTCAAAAGCACAATCGATGTGATGTGGCAGCGGTATGTAGCAAACACCAATCACGACACTGGCAACGATTCCCAATGTGATTAATAGGGGAGTGCGTTTCACTTTGGACAATCTCCCAGGAGTTCGACAAAATTTCCAAGTTTGAATAACAGGCTGACCCACTAACCCTGCAAAACCAATGACAGCAACTATCCGTCCGATTGCTTGAAGCCCATACGGTTCAAGCACCTTGATCACAAACCAACAAATCGAAAAAACAACGACCCAGCGGTAGATGACGCTGGCAACCGTGAACAATCCAAACATGAATCGTCCGCGTGTTGGCTGAAACGGATCGTCCTGCAATTCCAGCCCGAGGCATGTTTCTTGAAACCAGCGTTTCAGTACCTCAGTACTCTTTTGACGCAAATTGGGAATTTCCAATGCATCCATCAAGATGTAGTAGCCGTCAAAACGCAGCAGCGGATTGCCGTTCACCAGGACTGTGCTGACGACATTCAGGAACATCATATTGAGACACAGATCATTGATGGTCGTTCCGGATTCGGTGAACCACCAGACATACGTCGCTATCGATGCCAGAATCATCTCGACATAAATGCCGGCCGCACCAATCCACACACGCTTCCATTTATTTGGCAGCATCCACGAATCAGATACGTTGCAATACAGACAGGGTGTGAAGACCAATAGCATGAAACCAATTTCGTGGCACTCACCACCAAACTTTTTGCAGCTTAATCCATGCCCGAACTCATGCAACACCTTCACGATTGCCATGGTACAGGCAAGGATCAGCCAACGATCCGCTGCAAAGAATTGCTGAAAAGTCGGTAATTTGGCGTACACGGTTTCGTATTGGGTAGCGAGCAACAGCGCAGCTGACCCCAGAAACAGTGCAAAGAAGATGAGTGCCGGCACAGTGAAGAGCCATCCAAACCAGGGCAGAATGGCATTCAAAATCTTCTCGGGATCAAAGCCCCGATACCGGAGCGCAAAGACATTGGCAAATTTGCCCATTGTCTCTTTGTTCTTTTTCTTGCGACCACGCTCCCGCAGAGCCTTTCCCTGCCCCGGTGAATTGCTGATCACAAGCCCACTTCGGTGCAACATTCCGATGAATTGCTGAAGATCACCGAAAGTGATTTTCTGTGGCGCGAACCGTCTCTCAAACCCGTCTTTGATCTGTTGGAGACTTACATGCCCATCAAGCATATTCAGAATGAAATACTCTTCTTCATGAAAGCGAAAGTACTGCAGGCCCACCGGCTCCTTGACCACCCAATAAGCAGTACCCTGATAGAACTGACGGTTGGCCGTCAGATCTGGGCGAGTACGTACCGTCAGCGGCCTTGATGAGCTGCTAACGAGGGATTCGGCTAAGGTGGTCATGGAACGCTATGCAAATGGTCTTTGCAAAATGGATCAGGAAGAAGCAGTGATTTCAAATGCGTTGGAATATCAGCGATGTATGTACACTGTGGTCGGGCAATCGCTCAAGGAATGGTGATATCTGCGGTCATGCCCGGCTTGTAACGCCAAACGCCGTCATCTTTGACGTTCTCGATTTCAACCCACACTCGATGACGGCGGTTCAAGTCGATTTCCATGCTGACGTAGCCCAAGGTTCCTTCGATTGGCTTCTGTTCAGAGCTTGAGCTTTCGTCTTTGTCAAAGATTCTCACTTCGACTTTTGTACCTTTGACAATTTTCCGGGACGCCAATGCATCGATATCACCCTCTACCCGCAACTTGTCCATCTGGATCAGCGTCAGTATCGGCGTTCCCGGCTGCACCCACTCTCCGAGCTGAGCACGCCTGGACTCAATGAACCCATCCCACGGCGCCAGGACTTGACGCCGTTCCAATTCGTACTGCGCCAGTGCGAGTTCCTGCCTTTTCCCAAACGCCTGCACCTCGGCAATACTCTTTTGCATTTCGGCAAGATCAATCCGCAGCAAAGCCCTTTCAGCTTCCAGTTTTTTCTTCTCAAGCTCCCAGTATGGAATAGCCCTTTCTCGCCGCAGTTCTTCATAGGCTTCTGCCTCAGCCTTGGCGAGCTCTTCACTGTTTTTGGCATCGTTGAGGTTAACTTCATTGGTTGCATTCAAAATCGCCTCTTTTTCCTCAGCCTGTTTCAGAGCAAGGTTGATTTTGGCAGCAGTATCATCGATTACTGCCAGCACCTGATCTTTGGCAACGGTGAGACCCTCATCCACTTTGAGTACAGTCAGCGTACCCTCAGCTCTGGCTGGAACATCCACCTTGTTGATGTACTGCACAACACAGTTCTCAACCACAGGTGCCTGCTGGGTAACAGGCGCCTGCTGGGCAAATGCAGGACTGGTTGCAGCGATAGCGAGGTACAAAACGGATGATGTAAACCGCATCTTGTTAACTCCGGAAAAGATAGATTTTGGATGGC
>JAPOKD010000476.1 GCA_029977825.1 Planctomycetota bacterium
CTGTTCGAGTCGTGGGTTTCCTTCAAGGTAAAGAATCCGCCCTCCCCCTGCACGAACCTCGACAAAAGCGACTTGGGTGTTGTTGGTCGTGACGAGTTCCTTGTCCATGGGCACAGCTTCTGCCTGTAACCGGTAGGTGCCAGGTTGAGGCGTCAAAATGGGAATGCTGACCGATACGACATCTGTCGCTTTGGACGGGACGATTTGACGACTGGCGATCTCAGTGGCTTGTCCATCCGAGTTGATCCAGGTCAGGCGAACAGGGACATCCATACCAGCCATCCCTCGTGTGGATACCTGAAATTTGACGTCAAGTTCGTTGCCCGCGAAGAGTTGGTAGCTTTCTGGTAGTGCTTCGATGGAAGCATCTCGTGAGGCTGATGCACCGCCAGCGGGTCCGATGGGGACGGTCCATAAGGGAACACCGAGCGAGTTGAGTGTCTCGGCAACTCGTTGCGCTCCTGTGCCCTGCTGATCAGATGTCTGAGTGCCATCACCGATTAGAACAATTCCTGCCAGTGGTCGGCCTTCGGCGGCTTGCATGGCACCCAATGCGGCTGCAGAAATGTCGGTTGCTTGACCCGAAGGCAGCTCTGTTTGAAGCGAATCTACAGCAGGAGCGCCGATGGTTCGTGTTTGAGCATCATAGCCGAGCAGCCGGACATCCAGCTCTTCATCCATCCCGAGAATACTGTCAGCCAGGCTCTTCCAAATTTCTATTTGCGTTTCCCAACGCGTATTCCCGTCACCGTCTGGAAGGCCCATGCTTCGGGACGTGTCGACAGCGATGACTAAAGCAGCCTCAGCTAGTTGGTTGTCCGTACGGAATAGTGCTGGTCGGAAAGCGGCAAGAAGCAGAGTGGCAGCTGCCAGCAGGCGAAGCGAGATCAGCCAACGCCTCCGCTTCGGATTCTCGGTTGGAGGTGTCACGGCAAGAATCACTCCAACGGTAACCGCCGCCACTGCCATGGTCAGCAGCAGTGATCCGTAAATCGGTTCGAACGCGAAGGAGGTCATCAGGGAATATTGCCGATTAGGATCAGTTAGTAGTGCGAGGTGGAGATGATTCAGCTGGTTTCGGGAACATGTCCCGAGACGACCAGAACGGGATGGGGGCTTCTGCGGATGCGATCCTGAACAAAGCCCTGCCCGAATCGGTCGTCAACTTCCAACGGTAGCACCAGTAGCATCTTCTTGGTTTCGTCAAGAGAATTCGGTGGCGCAACTTCACCCGCAATTGGGTGCAGTTCATAGTTCATACCGAGTGTGGTGGCTGTCTTCGCCATTGCTCCATGGAGTGCATGATGTGTTTTTGTTAACGCATCGCTGAACTGCTCAGCATTGATTTGCGTTTCCGGTTGAATTGCTTCCATGATGGAGCGGATGTTTTCGAATTGTTCTTTTTCCAATACAAGATTCAGAGTGACTTTGGCAGAGTCTGCTGCCAGACCAAAGCTCCATGCCGCTGCTCGTTCTTCCACTTCGCACTCACTGCCGACCACCATTTCGATGTGTTGAACACAATCTCGGAGTTGTTGGTCGTCTCGTCGCATGACAATCATGGGTGTGGGACAACGTGATAACAACACATCCATGACAGTCCCAGCACTGTCAATACCCACATTTTCGAATGAGCGACCAAAGGGACTGGGGAGAATCAGCAGGTCAACAGAAAGTTCTTTCAGCGCGGCGAGAATCGCGTCATAGGAATCACCTTGCTGACGGTGAATTGGTCGTGCTCCGGACACTTCCGTTGCCCGCGTGACCGCGAGGTCGTCGTCTTGTTCCGTTTTGCCATCTCTTGCGTCCAGCACCAACGTTTCAGTGTTGAATTCTTCTCGCAGAAAGGTCGCGGAGGCGAGGGTGTTGTCATCCTGCGATGAACCATCAAGCACGACAAGAATTCGTGAGGGTTTGATCGGGCTTAGTGAGGCTGCAGGCCCAACCTGTGCCTTTTCGAACATCCGCATCGACGCGTCGACTTCGCGATCCAGTTCATTCGGTTCTGAACCTGTGCTCATGTTTTCCGCTTTCAACTTTCCCGTTTAAGACAGGACAAATGGTGATCAATCTGATTTTAACTCAATAACAGTCGTCTGAGTGTGCTGAAATGACGCTGTTTGTATGCCACCGTGTTGAGTGGCTGTGGTTTGGGATTCGCCTGTTTTTCGAGGTTGAATTCAAGCGAAAATTCAGTGTCCAGTAAGAGCTGGAATCCAGCCTTCGTAATGAACAAAGCCGACATACAGGATGGCCCCAATCACTTGGAACAACATGATCATGCCACCAAGTTTCAGAAACATCCCCCAGCCGACTGTCTCACCGGCTTCGCGTTTCAGAGCGTAAATGGCAATGACACACGAAATGGACCCGATCGGCGTTCCATTGCCGCCAAGATTGCAGCAGATGATCAAAGTCCACCAAAGCGGTTCGGCAGGAACACCATTGCCTGAAATATCACGAACAATCGGGATCAAAGTAGCTGCCACAGGAATATTGTCGACGATTGAACTGGCAACGGCAGAAAAAACTCCCAGTAAAGGAAGCAATAATGACATTTCGTTGTCGGACAACGCAATCACTTGCTGGGCAACCCATGCCAACGCACCGGTCTGTTTAACGCATCCGATGATGATGAATAGACCCATGAAGAACATGATGACAGTCCAGTTCACTTTTTGAATTGCATCTTCGACTCCTTTTCCAGCAAACAGCAACGCCGCTGTTGCACCCACCATGGCAATGAAGTCCATGCCGACACCCAATTGCTGTGCGAACACAAAACCCAGTACGGTTGCCAACAGAATGATCGCACTTCGCAATAGGACCTTGCGATTCTCTACCATCGCCCAGGGATCGAACGTCTCAATTTGCTCGCGGAGCAGCGCTTGTTCCTCAGTCGTCTGTTTCCACGGCAGGTCTTTGCGAAAGAAAATCCGCAGACCGACGACTGCAATGATCAAACTGATCAGAGCATAAGGAAGAGAAATTTGGATAAATTGGGAGTAGGGGATCCCCGCAGCAGTACCAATCATGATGTTCGGCAGGCCGCTGGCAAAAGTGGCAATCGCGCCACTGTTGGCGCAGATAGCAACGCTTAGCAGCAATGGTACTGGCTTGTAGTTCAATGATCGACAGATCACCAGCACCAGCGAACTGAGAATCAGCATCGCAGGCACAATGGTCAGGACGGCCACAAACAGGAACGTCACTCCACAAAGTGTCAGGAACAGAGTTGAGGCTCTGCCACCAGTGAATCGGACGATCCACATGCTGAGGAAATGAAACAACCCGCTTTTGCCGATGACATCCACCAGGATTCCCGTCCCGATTATGACCCCAAAGATATTGAGATCCTCCTCGAGGATGTCGTAAATCTTTTCGTACTCGAACAGCCCTAACGCGAGCGATAGCCCGATTAATACGACCGCGCCACATAACGCAGCCACGGTTTTGTGCATCGGTTCAATCGCTACCCCGACATAGGTGGCAAGCATGATTGCTGCAAAGAGCAACATGATCCATGGCGATGACGGGGTGATTGAGGCTCCGTCAACACTGGAAGCCAGTAGGGGTAGAGACCCAAGGAATGAGTGCAGACACAGGGCGGACATCAAAGGCCTTCAAACACTTGGTAGGACGAATTCGATGTGTTTCGATTCACCAAGGCTAGCGCGTCTGTGCGGATTCAACAATCCCTGTCTGGAAATAGAATCCTCTCAGCAACAATAATGTGCGGGTTGGATAGCCACCTTCATCACCAATCCACCCTCTTTCTAACACATGCAGGACTGGCAATGCTTGCATAGATACAGTCGCCTTGCAGCGACCTCTACCGTTGAGATGGGATGGTCGCATTGGGGGCATTCCGTTTGGCCATAGACTCGGAATCGCTGATCCTCTGGGATCTTTGCCAGCGGCATGCCTGCCTCGCCTGCCGTTACAGCGATGATTTTCCCATGCCTGAAACCGACCGTCATCATCCGCTTGAGTGATTTCCAAAGGCGATCAAAAGCATCAGGGGAAAGATCTGATCCCGGAATATGAGGGTCCAGACCCGCTTCAAACAGGATTTCGGCTCGGAAGATGTTGCCAACGCCAGCAACGATTGATTGGTCCAGCAACAGTGCCCCAATGGGCTTGCCGCTCTTTGTGATGTTGTTCCAAACGTCTGACTTTTTGCCTCCTGCCAACGGATCAGGACCAAGTCGTCTCATCAGTTCCTGCTGCGCTTCGGAGTCAATCACTCGGCATGTGGTTGGGCCCGTGAGGTCGAGGGTAGCGTTGGATCCAACCATCCTCATCCGAATTTGTCCGACAGGTTTGGGAGGTGGTGATTCGCGTTGACGAATCTTTCCATATCGCCCCAAGTGGACGTGGACGATCCCATTACCCTCAAACTCGTAGAAAAGATGTTTCCCCGATGCCCGAACGGACTCGAGAGTTCGACCGTTGACTTGCCGGGCACCGGCGCGGAATCGTCCCTGCGGGCTGGTGACTCTTAGCACCTCCCCGCCCAGCAATTCGTGATGCTCACGAGCAAAAAAGTGTGTTTTGTGGCCTTCGGGCATCTTGCAGTTTCGGCGTTTTCAGGATGGCAGGTCGTAACAAAAGATTATCTGCATGCGTCAACTGCTCCGATATCGAGCTGCAAGGCAGGTTTTTCGATGCGGCAGCCGAAAAGGCCGCGGCTTGGGGAGTTGGTATCTCCGATAGCTGGCAAAGGTGGTTTGCGTAGAGGTGGTTTGTGTAAACCAGCGCTCAATGTGATGGCGGACGGGTGCGTGCCCTCACACGCCTGTGACCTTGGGCTTCCATTTTTTCGTGGATGCCATGCCGCAGTTCATTCACTTAGGCGTCTCGTCAGTCTTGATCTGGTCGATTTACCATTTGCGTCAGACGTTTCTGCAATTCACTACGCAGTGGTTCGCCGGCAATCGAGATGGCGAGGCGATAATTTGCTCTGGCCATGCGTTTGTTCCCTGATGCCTCACCCTGTTCCGCGCGACGAAGATACTGAGCAAGTTTCCCTTGATATCTCTTGGCTTGAGATTGCCGGAGCTGGGAGATTTGCTGCTGGCCAGTTTCCCTGAATGCTTGCTGAGAC
>JAPOKD010000733.1 GCA_029977825.1 Planctomycetota bacterium
CCTTACGATGACCTGTCCCGCGGCCGGAGTCAGGTCTTCACGTTGCTGCAATTCAAGAGGAACCTTCTTGCCGACAAGTGTCATCGCTTTCATCTGTATCTCGATCTTTCACGTTGTTACGCTAAATTCCAGCAGTCACGATGCCTTCATTCAGTAATTGGCAGGGCATGTTACGGAGGCATGTTACCGAGGCATGTTACCGAGGCATGTTACCGAGGCATGTTACCAAGGCACGGCACACCAGCGCACGTCACCTTGACGCCATTGCGTCGACACACTCACTGACGAGCAGCAGACGCCGGAGGCAATGGACTATCGTCTGGAATCTGACCTTTCAGCATTCTGCCAGCCTGTCCAGTCAATTTCAGGTAGTAATCAGTAGGCAGACCCTCATAGGTCAGAAAAGAGAAACCCTCACCAACCGGCGGATCATTGCTACATTTGAAAATTGCAGTTCCTTCATCGACTTCATCGAACATGGCAACATAAATCATCGTTGCCCCAATCTGCTTTGCCGAAATCACCTGGGTCCAAAGGAACTCACCCTTCAACCGCGGAATATCATTGATCTTTCCACCGTGCAGATTCTTCCAACTGAAACCGGGGAACACAACTGGCAAGAAGTCGATTTCCTGCTCTGCGCACCAATCCAAATCGGGCTTCCAAACGCGAGTCGCATGCAACTGCGCCTCGCTTGGCGAACGATAACGTCCAATCGTCCAGGGACTCAACACATCGGCTTTCTTCAAAACATCATGCAATGACGCATCCCTGACCGCATCGCGTTTCTGCTCTCTCCACCATGACGGCACACCAAGCATCACAGCGCACCCGTCCGACTTCAATTCGTCAATCAAGTCAGCACACTCGGCCAGACTGTACTCACGATCTCCACTGAACCCGACGCCCCAGACTGCAACCAGCGGTTTTCCATGATGGTGCAGATATCTGCCACCCTGTGTAATCCCTTCACGTCTCAACTGTTGCCAGTCAGCACTGACCCGAGCCACCTGCCCTTTTCTCAGTCCCGACAAATCGTACATCACAGCCATCACCCGCCCTGTTGCCGACGCCGCCTCGTGCGCGTGGAATAGCACCTTATCTTTTTGGTCTTTGAGACGCTTCGACTGCAAGCCATTGGCAAACCGCTGCACAAAAACCCCGTCAATGCCATGTTCACGCATCCAACGAAAGTGCCGGTCTATCGTCTTTGCGTTGGCACTACTGTAAACCTCGGCCCTTTGCCCATTTGCGTGCCTGAAGCTTGTTGGAAAACGCTCCTCCTTTGTCAGTTCCCGAACGTCCGGCCACAAATCAACAGTCACGTTCCCTGGTCCAAATGATCGCCGAGACGAACGGGCCCAGTGAGTCCAGCCCAACTCGCTGCCATCACCCGGACAACTGAACCATCCCTGATACCCACACATCACTTTGCCAGTCAGCGTAGTGGAATCCGCGACCCCCTTTCTGGCACTCGAGCCAGCTTGCGAATCTGCCTGCTGACAGATTCCAACCTGCGAATGGGTGAGTGAAAGGCTTATGAATGATGCCAACGCAATCAGTTTGCGATATTTGAACTGTCCCATCACACATGCCTCCAGTGCCTTTCAGTAATTGCTACCCAGCGAACTCAAGACCACAGCAATCTGGCATCCATCGTCCAAAACAAGCGCGACCTCGAGTTTTCGAGTAAATTGATGAACAAGATCATATCGCTGGCAACCCGACCTGTATTCAAGAAGATAAACACTGTGATTCACCACCACCACCGTAAAAAAGACGGATGGACAATCCTTTATTTCAGCATCCTGTTCAGCGTTTGCCAGGTATTTTTCATCACATCACAACGCAGCGTTGCAGCCTCCCAGCCTGAACGCCCTAACGTGGTGATTCTATTCACCGATGATCAGGGAACACTGGATGCCAACTGCTTTGGATCATCTGATCTTCACACACCCAACATTGATGCGTTGGCAGCACGTGGTGTCCGTTTCACGCAAGCTTACGCGCACACGGTTTGCTGTCCATCGCGGGCCGCATTGCTAACCGGACGCCACCCACAGCGGGGAGGTGTACGGCACTGGACTCAAGGAAACATGGAAGGGCCGAAGGGAATCAACATGTCCCTTGAGGAGGTAACGCTTGCCGAGACCCTACGGAATGCTGGCTACCGAACCGCACTTTTCGGAAAATGGCATCTGGGCGCCCATCGCGACTACGGGCCAAAGAAACAGGGTTTTGATGAATTTTTCGGCATCCGCGATGGTTTCATTGATAACTACAACCATTTCTTTCTTCACCGGAATGGCTTCCATGATCTATACGAAGGAACAGAACGAGTGGAGGCCGATGGAAAGTATTTTCCTGAGATGATGACGGATCGCGCTGTTGAGTTCATTGATCGTAACCAACACCGACCTTTCTTCCTGTACGTTCCTTTCAACATACCTCACTACCCGGAACAATCGCTGGCCATGTACCAGGATAGATACCGCGGGATCAAGGACGTGGCCCGCCGCACCTATGCTTCAATGATCTCAACAACGGACCATTACATTGGTCGCGTTCTCAAGGCTCTCGAAGCGGCAAAGATCATGGACAAAACCATCATCGTGTACATGAGTGACAACGGCCATTCCAATGAAACGACCTATCGCATTCGTGGTAAAGAGCATCCATCGGGTTTTCCTGAAGGTCATTTCTATGGGGCCAGCGGAGGTGGTAACACGGGACGCTGGATTGGACACAAGAGCAAATTCCTCGAAGGTGGAATTCGAGTCCCCGCTATTTTGAGCTATCCATCAAAAATCCCTATGGGCGAAGTCCGAAACCAGATTGTAACTGCCATGGATTGGTATCCGACGGTCCTTGAACTCTGCGACGTCAAGCCAGCGCCACAGTCGCCTGAGATTGATGGCTTCAGCGTACTCCCCATCTGCCGTTCTGCAGACGCCGCCTCTCCCTATGAAGGTGTCCTTCACTTCCACTGGGGATCGACTTGGGCTGTGCGCGATGGCAAATGGAAACTCATCGGTACCGATGGCAAGCAAAACTACCAGCTTGTGAATCTGGCCGACGAGAAACCAGAAACGATCAATCATGCAAAGGACAAACCTGAATTGGTCAAGCGGCTGCTAAAATCACATTTAGACTGGTACACCGGCGTGCAGCCTTCCCATCCCACCAACTCGAACTAGATCAATAGTTAATAGTTACAGGGCACACTCCCCAGACATGGTTTCTGCGATGTAGAAGCCTGCCAATCCTTCCCCCCTACAGCCAATCCGACATGTTGAAACACATCACCCTGCCCATTCTCGCTTTGATTCTCTGCTGCAATACGGCATTCGCGCAACTGGAGGTACCAACTGTTTTCAGCGACCACATGGTCCTGCAGAGGAATCAAGCGATCAAAGTCTGGGGCTGGTCCAAACCGGACGACAAAATCACATGCACCCTGGCGCACCAAACTTCAGAGGCAAAAGCTTCTGCTGCTGGAAAGTGGTCAGTACAAATCGACAAGCTTCCGGCAGGCGGACCACACGAATTGA
>JAPOKD010000669.1 GCA_029977825.1 Planctomycetota bacterium
ACTTTCAACTTCGAGTGTTGCGGTTTGGCTATCGGTTGGGAAAGTAGTCTGCTTGTCCGTGCGCCATTGAACTTTCGCGGTGCCGTTTGCTTTGGTCCGTATTCGAACCCGAAACTGGGCAGGGCCTTGGGCACGCATCTTGGCGTTCGTGAGAAACGGTTTTTTTCCGGTAGGTGAAAGATGTATCACCTCGTTGATGACTGCCATCTTGGTATTTCGACCGGACCATTCTCGCACTGTCTCGGATGAGGAATTGCGAGTGGGCTTTAGTTTGCCTGCCGACTTGGTTTGGCCTGCACGCTGAAAGGTGGGTGGCATCTTCAGACCACCGGCTTGCACC
Organism: Planctomycetota bacterium; assembly: GCA_029977825.1. Taxonomy (GTDB): domain Bacteria; phylum Planctomycetota; class Planctomycetia; order Pirellulales; family Pirellulaceae; genus Rubripirellula. The sequence goes on from JAPOKD010000669.1 coordinate 341, forward strand.
CCAATCAATGACGCATCGTACCTGGCAGGATCGAACTTGGGATTTTGCAGCGGCACAACCACCTTGCCGGTGGTAATGTAATTCTCGATCAGCTGGTCAAGCTCTTTTACTTTTTCCGGGTGAGTTATAGCCAGATTGTGATTCTCGCCAATGTCTTCGCGCAGATTGTAAAGTCGGTATTGGTGTTGACCATCATCGCCGTAATGGAAAGTGCGTATCAATTTCCAATCGTGGTGGTGTACTGACATGGATGGTGGCAGCCAGTGGGGTGTGTTTCCGTGTCCGGGGACGTGGGTGAACATGGGACCCCGATACATCGATTCACCTCGCAGTGCCTTTTCGAAATTGACACCATCAATGACATGTTCAGCCGGAATTGCGACATTCAGCATCTCAAGAATCGTTGGGTACAGGTCGATTGCCTGAATACGAACGTCACTTCGCGAGCCGGGTTCGGTAACACCCGGCCACACAACCACTGCTGGTACACGGACGCCACCTTCGTGGATGCCACCTTTCCCACCTCGCAGCGGGTGGTTGCTGGTAATGGGAGTGATGTATTTGTCACCCGCGGCAGCGGTTTCTTCGATGCCGCAATGAATGTTCCCTCCATTGTCGGAATAGAAAATGATGATGGTGTCATCGGTCAGTCCCTCAGTATCAATCGCATCCAGCAGGCTGCCGACAGCATCATCAAGAGAATGCACCATCGCGGCGTAGGTGGGGGATTGTTGCGGCAGTCCTGTCTCGGGTTTGTGTGTTTGCAAACGTTGTTCGCGCACAGTTGAGGCAGATAGTCCGGCAACCTCGTTGCCGAGCTTTTTACGGTATTTTTCAATCAGTTCCGGCTTTGCACCAAAAGGAGCATGAACGGAGAATTGCCAGTAATTCATGAAGAACGGCTTTTCAGGCTCACGCCTTTTCAGCCAGACGACTGCCTCTTGAGCCATTCGATCTTCGATGTGATCTCCGGGTTTGCCCTCCTTGAATTTGGCGTTCTCGTAACCCCACGGGGCGAGATAACTTGATTTTGGACCCGGGCCCCACCAATGCGGAATATCGACTTCAAAACCGCGTTCCAGCGGCGAGTGCGGTTCGCGTCCAAGATGCCACTTACCAAAGTGTCCCGTTGTATAACCCGCATCGCTTAGCACTTGACCCAGCATCGGAATCGCGGTGTCCAACCGAGTCGATGATTTCACGTTGGTGCTTTTCTGGTGTGGCGGGCCAGTTTCACCCACTGTTGCTTCGTATCGCTCAGTCTCCAAATGAGCTGCCGGCGCGGTCATTCCGTGCCGGGCAGGATTTTGACCGGTCATGATGCTTGCCCGTGTCGGCGAGCAGATTGGACTGGCGTAAGCATTCGAAAACGTCATTCCTCGAGCAGCAAGCCGTTGGATGTTAGGCGTTTCGTAGAGCGACGTTTTTCCGTAGAGCGTTGTATCAGCCCAGCCAAGATCGTCCGCGAGAATAAGCACAACGTTTTTGGGGGATTCAGCAAACGCGGTCGTGTGACATATCCAAAAAAGCATGGTCACGCAAACGATCAGTTTGCAGGTCGTTTTTAGCATGGTGTCCTGAATAGATTGTTGTGGTGTAGCGATGTGTGGGTTCACTGCTTGCTGAGTAGTCGGGCTGACGACTGGTCGCTTGCCAGTGATGGGTATTGCACCGTGATGCGGTCAAGCCACGCTGCAGCAGTTGCCGCTGTCGAAGCATAGAAGTCGAGGATTTAGCCGGAAACCGAAGCTATTGCAGTTAGGCTTATTTCTGTTTCCGGCGGGGATTTCTTTTTGGCACCGGATCCGCTTTTGCAAATTTTCCCGCCTTGCGTCCAGTGGGGACATACCAGTTCTCAAGGAGTTCACCAAGTTCTTGAACGAGAGCCGGTTCTTGAGACGCCAGGTTTTCTTTTTCTGCAGGGTCCGTCTTCAGATTGAATAGCTTTGGCGCACCGTCTGCTGGCGGGTATTTCATTTTTCCTGGTGCTCCGTCGTAAGTCAGCAGCAGTTTGTGGTTGCCTCGAATGACCCAACGGTAAAGGAGAGACGCCTGTGGCTTGTTGATATCCGCGATGTCGTGTGCGAACGATTCGCCAAAGAGGGTATCACGATCGATCCGTTGGCCGGTTTTGAGCTGAGGCAACAGGTCGAGCCCCGGGAAGTCGTGCGGTGCATCAGCGCCGGCAGCAGCCAGCATTGTTGGCACAATGTCGATTGATGAGCAGAGTTCGGGACGGTCGGCTGGTGCAATCGTCCCTGGCCAGCGGAACATGATGGGCGTGCGTGTTCCACCCTCGTACGGGCTACGTTTCGAGCGAGGTGCGTAGCTGCCAGCTTCGGTTTGAACCCATCCGTTATCTGTGACATAAACGATCAGCGTGTTATTTCCGACCCCAGACTCATCAATGTGCTTGACAAGCGTGCCGCAAGTTTCATCGAACCATTCGCACATCGCGTAGTATTTCGCAATCCGTTCCTGAACACCCTTGGCAATGTATTTCTTCAGGATGCGGTCTGGTGGCGTATGTGGCGTGTGTGGCATGAACGGTGCATACCAGACAAAGAATGGTTTTTTGTCCGCGACCGACTGATCAATGAAATTGAGGACTGGTTGCATTCCGTTGCGCCCGATTTTCAATCCCGCGTCGCCATGTCGTCCGCCAGGGTTCGGGAATCCTGCGGTCATCCCATCAGTGAAACCACCACGTTGGCAAGAACCTTCCCACCACTTGCCACTTTGATGGCTGACATAACCGTGTTTGGCCAGCCATTGTGGCAGCGCTCCAGTCTCATCAATATGCGAGATCAACAACTCTTTGATTGGTGTGTTCTGATCCTTTGCATACTTTGCATTGGCCGCCGTTTGTGCTGGATCGTTACCGGTTGTTTTGTTTTGGTGCGAATACAGTCCGGTCACTAGCGTCATCAATGCCGGTCGGCAAAGGGCCGTCGGGACATAACCACGCCGGAACACCACGCTTTCGCTTGCGAGCTGATCAAGATTCGGTGTCTCGATCGCCGGATGTCCCATAAAACTGTAGTCCGTGTAACTCTGATCGTCGGAGAGTATCAGAACAATGTTCGGCGGTTGCGAATCCGCCGCAGTGGCAAGGCCCGCTGTGAATGCCAGCAGCAGGCCGCTGAGGACGGTCTTCATGTTGAGGCTCGTTGGGGTGTTGTTTGTGGATTCTTGTGTGATGAAGTTCATTGGGTGGTTTTGATGTTTTCGATTGCAGAGTACCGGCCTGATGCATCATGCCGCATTTCTCAATCGGGTCGCGGAGGAGTTCGCTGGTGGTGCGGAAGAACGCTACCGCTCAGCGGCGTATTTAATGCAGTAAATCTGGAAATAACCAAGTTTGCGGGTGTGTTGGCAGGATGATTGGAAGAAGCCCCGGACCGTTAGCGGTCACCGGGGGGATTGTATTTGTGCAATTTACGCTCTTGCCGCAGGAGCGATTCACTTGGG
>JAPOKD010000417.1 GCA_029977825.1 Planctomycetota bacterium
ACCAGGTCATTTTCGCGACGCTGGATTTCTAAATCACGGAACGAAATTGTGGGCAAGCCTCCGCCCAGTTTGTGCCATTTCTCACCGGCATCCAAGGTTGTAAAGATTCCAAATTCAGTTGCCAAAAAGAACAGCTGAGGATCAACATGATCCTGTACGATACGCCAGCAAAGATGCTTGCTGGGCAGATCACCTGTCATTAACTGCCAACTGCGACCCCGGTCGCGACTTCTGACAACCAAGGGGCGATAGTCACCCACCTTGTGAACATCGAGGCAGGCATAAACCGTATCGGGATCATGAAGGTCCGCTTTGATGTCATTGACGAAGAAAGATTCCGGCACATCAAAAATACGTTCCGTCTTCCGCCAGTTCTTGCCACCATCTTCGCTGGTATGGATCAGACCGTCATCTGTGCCAACATACAGCAACCCCTCGACCAGTGGTGATTCATCAACCGAAGTGATATTGCCATACTGGCTCATCGCGTACAAATCGTACGCTCCATCGACACTATGGACACGTCCCATCGTGGGAAGCTGATAGCGGTTCTGATTCCGCGAAAGATCGGGAGAGACTTTTTGCCAACTGTCGCCACGATCATCACTGCGGTGCAAAAACTGGGAAGCAAAATACAGTCGCTTGTTGTCGTGAGGACTGATCAAAATGGGTGAATCCCAATTGAACCGGAACGATTCCTCATCCGGCCCGGGTTGAGGTTGTATGCGGACGCTTTCGCCAGTCTTTCGATCAAATCGTCTCAGAAATCCCTGTTGAGATTCAGCGTAGATGATATTGGGATCTTTGGGGTCGATGGCGGTGTCGTGTCCATCACCGCCGATCGTGATCTGCCAGTCACTGTTGCGGATTCCCTGTACATTTCTGGTGCGTGAAGGACCGTATTGCGAGTTGTTGTCCTGGGTGCCACCGGCGATGTGATAGAACGGATAGTCGTTATCAATGGCTACCTTATAAAATTGGGTCAAAGGCAGGTTCGGGCAGAACAGCCAGGTCTTGCAGTAGTCATAGGATCGGTAAACGCCACCATCGCAGCCTACCAGCAGGAAATCCTTGTCGGTCGGATGAAAGGCAACGGCATGGTTGTCGACGTGTTTATAGCGACCTTCGATATTCACCCAGGTTTTCCCATTGTCTTCACTCCGCGTGAAGTAATTATTGGCCTGATACAGCACACCGAATCGATGTGGGTCTGCCCATAATTCCTGATAGTAGTGTGGCCCCGTTCCACCAGAAACAAAGTCATTCGTCTTCGTCCAACTGGCACCGCTGTCATCGCTTCGCCAGAAACCACCTTTGCGTCCGGGTAATTCGATGGTCGCGTAGACATAGTTGTGTTGCTGCGGCGAAACCTGCAATGAAATCTTTCCCATGTCTCCGCCAGGCAGTCCCTTACTTAGCCGATTCCAGGTGTCACCCCCATCAGTGGACTTGAAGATGCCTGTCTCAGGACCGCAATTGATAATCGCCCAAACGTTGCGATGTCGCTGGTGTGTAGCCGCGTACATCACATCAGGGTTGGCAGGATCAAAGACAATATCGGTGACTCCTGTGTACGACTTGTCATTAACAGCTGATCGCTCTTCGTCGCTGAGTTTCTGATCGGCACCGCTGAGACGTCCGGGTCCGAGGACCATTTTCCAGCTCTTGCCACCATCACTTGATTTGAACAATCCACGCTGACCGCCTGGCGACCACAGAGGACCTTGAGATGCAGCAAAGATTACATTGCTGTCCCGTGGGTCGACCAGGATTTTGCTGATGTGCTCGGACTTATCTAGGCCCTTGTGGTTCCACGACTTTCCCGCATCGTGACTTACATAAACACCATCTCCAAATCCGATGTGACGTCCGCCATTATTTTCACCCGTGCCCAGCCAGACAGTGGTGTGCGTTGATGGGTCGATCGTAACGCAGCCCATGCTGTACGAGGGCTTGTTGTCGAAAATCGGTTTGAACGTTGTGCCTGCGTTCGTGGTTTTCCAAAGCCCGCCAGAAGCAACCGCAACGTACCAGGTGTTGGGATTCACCGGATCGATCGCTACATCACCGATCCGGCCGGACATGAACGCGGGGCCGACACTGCGAAACTTCAAGGCGCCGGCAATCAGTTTGGCCCGTGAGCCTTCCTTTGATTTTGACTGATTGTCTTTTGCGGGCTGTGCCGACAGCGTTGTGGGAGCAAATAGTGTGGCGAGATAAATGGCAGGGATGACCAATTGAGCGATCAAACGATGCATGAGCATGACTGGGTCTGGTGGAAGTAAAACGTGAGCTTTGAATTAGCTTGACTAAGGTAGAATCAAGGAACAAAGGTAATTTTAGGGAAAAGTCAAAACTTCCCCCTGTGCAGATCGTTCAGCGAGCAAAAAATGGGTCTGGAGAGTCCGGTGCGGCTTGCTGCCAGCAAAGCCGACTTACCCTTCCATGATTTTATCGCTGAAAAACGAATGATTTTCGCGACTTATGATGCCGGATCAGCGGCACCTAAAAACCGGGCCTCACCAACCAATCACCTGCTCAATCACAGTGTCCATGATGAAAGCATCCCGATTGAATCGAATTGTCCATCGGTGGGGATCGATTCTAGTCGCTCTGCCGGCTTTGTGCGTCTTGTTGACCGGGCTCGTACTGCAGCTTAAGAAACAGTCGTCTTGGATTCAGCCCGGTACGCAAAGGGGTATCGAACGCGTTCCGCGCCTGTCGTTCCCAGAGGTTCTTGAGATTGCCAAATCGGCACCACAGGCGGAAATTCGGTCCTGGGATGATATCGATCGGCTTGACGTCCGGCCCGACAAAGGCATGCTGAAAGTCCGCGCCAGGAATCGTTGGGAGGTACAGGTGGATACCGCCACTGGAGAAATCTTGCAAGTCGCTTTCCGGCGGTCGGATCTGATAGAAAGCCTGCATGATGGCAGTTTCTTCAGCAACGGGGTGAAGCTTGGCATTTTTCTGCCAACCGCGGTGGTGCTTGTCGTGTTGTGGGGTACAGGGGTTTATCTGTTCTTTTTGCCGAAGCTGGCAAGACGCAAGAAGAGATTGCAGAAAACCATTCCAACCCCGTAAAGGTCATTGGGTTGCAAGGCATTAGGTCGGTCTATCGACTACACGAGGAGGTTTAGCTTTGCGATGTTACCAGTGCTGGTATGCTCTCCGTCGCACGTGATTGCGGACAACGTCGCATGCTGCTCGAGTAAAGGGATGGTCGCGTGGGATTTGTTCCAGTTGACGCCAAGGTCCACAAAAAAATGTGGTATTTACGATCGTCAACTCACGTCTCGCATTGACATGGGAACCGCCCCTGACGTGGCCCCGTTGAACCAGTTTTTTTAACTGATGCCCGAGTAGTCAGAATTCATTATCATCATTCCCGAGCTATTTACGTCGAGAGATATTGAGAGAGAGTTCACCATTGATACCATTTGCCTTGACTGGCGGTCGAGTTGGGGATTCGTTGTTTTAGGCTTAGCTTGGATTACCTTTTGCAAAAAGACGCTCGATACCAATCAGGATCTAGAAAGCCGCCCACATGTGCGCATTCAACTGCTCTTATACACCACCGAGTGAATCCGAGCTTTCGGAAGCAAACACAGGAATGCCGAGGATTTACTCCACTCAACGGCTGGTGCCCTACACACTGGTGATGCTGCTCGGCTTCACGATGTGGGTAGCAGTCTCGGGAGTCTTTGGCAGGTTTTCTTACCTTGATGCTACCTTCCCGTTCAGTTTGGGCGGTTGGAGCCGTTGGGGGCTTTGGCTTGCAGGTTTGTACACGATGATTTATAGCAGGCAGTTTGTGCTATGCACGAAAGCTGATCGGGTTCGGATGCGGCAGCTTTCACAGAATACAAGTTTACTGAAAAGGAGGGTACTGAGTCGGAGTACCGGGTCCTCACGCAAATGGCTCTACTTCAGGAAAGGTTGTCTGGGCACGCTGGCTGCTGTCCTCGGTACCTTCGTCGTGTTGTGCGTCTACACTTTTTATCTGGACGCAACTACTCCACTCGAATTAGTCGGGAAATGGGTGGCGTTAATGTTGGAGAATGAAGGATTGGCTGCTATCGCCTTCTGTTCCTTTGTTGGCGTGATGTGCGGCTGGCAACTCTTGTATGATTGGGGGAGTTGGTATCGGCAGTGTCGGCAGGCGAGATCAGTCGCGGATGAAGATCCAGAAGCGTGTTGAGTCTAGTCACGCGGGGATGAATGGGCTTTGCGTCGGTCGATCACCTTGACCTCTTTCGGAACAGTAACATCCGACCAGCGAATGAATCCTCCGGTGTAAACTGCGTTTGTGACCGACGATTTGTGATTGGCTTGATGTCATCTTTTTTCATGCGGAAGAGAACGATGGAGACGTGATTTGCTACAAGGCGAGGGTTTTTTACCTAAGCTACGGTTTCCCGTACCGCCATTGAACATGGAAAGAAAGTTTGGCTGAGGAAGTGAGGGTGGTGTGTTGTGGGGTGGTCGAAGCGAAGTGGAGACGATCAGACACCAACCGAGAGATGGCAAATATGGGCAGGAGGCAGATTTATGAAGCCACAAAGCCGCCCGATATCGTCATTCTGTATTCTGTCCCCAGGACTGTTTCTCTGCTCAATCGTGGATTTGGTAAGGAACACTGTTTTTTTGGTAAGCAATCGTCAGATATAACTATCGAGTGTTCACGGGGAACTGGGGTTTGCTTGTGTCCTTGGCATGAGGCGGGTGTGTTGTGATTCATGGCATGAAAACGCCCAATTTTTATCGCGTGCGAAGGCGTTGAAGCTTAGGGTTACCCCAAGTATTGCAAAGGAAATAGATGAATAGACAAAGCACGACTTGCATGCAGTGCAAACAGTCACTGCCCGAGGGAACGACATACTGCAGTTCCTGTGGCTTGAATCTTGGCGATGCCGAGTCTCGGAAATATCAATACATGAGTGACGCCGATGATCGCATTGACCTAGCCCGTCGGTTCCGAGGGATCTTCCGCGCAGACAGGTATTTCTTTCACGCTCTGTTGGCTCGGATCAGATCTCGGTTCTTTCGATAAAACAGACTGTTTGTGTTGCTGTGGAAGGTGCCGGAGCGAATGCTTGTTGCAGCAGCGTAACACCTGACTAGCAGTCGAGTTTGACCTGTCGTGACCCGCGGTACTTGAGAACAGCAAACGGCAGTTCCCGGGTTTGGGGCAAGCGTAGAATTCGTCGAAAGTTTTTTCTATCACAACAAGGCTCATTCAGCATGCATTCAAGACAGCGGTTCGCACTTTTTGCCTTGGCGTTCCTGTTCACGCTGATGAAAGGTTTTGCGCAACAGCCTGCCCCACCTAAGGGCTTTGTGATCTGTTACAACCCCGCTGTGCCATCCCGTAAATTCGCGTCCTACAAAACATTGGTGGTTGACTATGCCTACCCGCCAGAAGCTGTCGCTGAGCTGAGACGCCAGGGGAAGATGGTTTTTGGCTATTTGAGTCTCGCCAAGGTTCATCACCAGCGGCCTTTTGCTTCCAGTGTGAAGTCGCT
>JAPOKD010000603.1 GCA_029977825.1 Planctomycetota bacterium
CCTTCATCTTCGGCTCAAGATAGGTAACGGTCGAGTGCATGCTAGCGAGATTACCATAGTCTTCTTCAGGAATCTGGACTCGGTGCCGTTTTCGCAGTTCCATCACGATATCCAGAAAATCCATGCTGTCGAGTTCCAGTTGATCGCGGAAAGCTTTCTCATCGTCAAGGCTATCCAAATCCTCGTCAGGTGAAATGTCTTCGAGGATGTCGAGAATTTCGTCGCGAATTTCTGCAGGGGTCATCGATCCAATGGCTCCGGTAAATGATTCGACACCAGCATGGCTGAGGTGAGCCGATTGCTCCGATGTCGGTTCGAATACTTCTAAGTGATTTGTTGTAATTCTCGACTGTTGCGATGAAGCAACAGAAATAAACGGTCTTCACGCCTATACGCGGCCAATGATGACAACTGAGTTGATTCCCAGCATCCCAAAGGAATTGTTTAGAACGTAATCAACTTTTCTGCCCTCTTCCGGTTCATTCAAAACCAGTCCAGGGATCGCACAATCCGGGTCGAGTTCATCGACGTTGATTGTGGGGTGGACGACACCATCACGAAAGGATAGCAGATTACCAGCTAATTCCAGTGATCCCGCTGCGCCCATCGCGTGGCCTATGTAGCTCTTTGTGTTGTTGATACGTGGATTGGTGCAGTCGCCGAAAACGGTGCGTAGCGCTTTGCATTCCTGAAAGTCACCGCTGCTCGTGCCCGTGGCGTGTGTGCTGACCAAATCGATTTGATTTGCATCCAGGCCCGCTTTCTTGAGGGCCATGCGAACGCATTCTGCTTGCCGCTCAGGGTTCGGCAAGACGAAGTCGGTCGCATCCGTATTCATCGCGTAACCGACGAGTTCACCATGAATTTCTGCGTTACGGGCTTTTGCATCACTGAGTCGCTCCAACACGTAGAGACAACCGCCTTCTGCAACCACGATTCCATTGCGATCGACATCGAAGGGACGAGATGCCTGCGTAGGATCGTCGTGGGTGGCCAGTGCATTCTGGCTGTTGAAACTTGCAAAAATACCGAACGTGTGAATGCTTTCACTTGTGCCACCAGCGATGGCCAGATCACATTCATTCAGTCGCAGCATTTGTGCGCCCTGGATGATGCCAGCATTCCCTGCAGCACATGCGGCGCCAATGGTGTAGTGTGGGCCAGTGACACCCATGTTCAAAGCGATTTCTCCGGCAGGATTGTTAGCCACCGTGCGCGGATTGTGATGGTGGGACCAGCAACTTGTGTCGTAGTCGAAGCCTTTGATGACGTAAATCTCATTCTCTGTTTCGACATTACCGTGTTCGGTAACACCCACGTAAATTCCGACACGCGATCGATCCGTATTCTCCCAGTCGATGCCGGAATGCTGGATAGCTTCGTTGGCCGCGTAAACACCGACGCTTCCCGCTCGTGTTCCGCGCCGTACTTCTTTTTTCTTCTGGTATCGGTTCGTGTCGAAGTCGCAGATACCTGCCAACGTCTTGCCAAAGTAGCGAATCTCGTACGGCTGGACCCCGCTTCGTTTTTCCAGCAGCGCCTCGCGGAAACTCGACCAGTCATTTCCGTTTGGCGCAGTGAGTCCAACGCCAGTGATGACGATTCGCTGGTCGTCAGGCAGTTCGGAGGCGCGATTGGGAGCGATCACAGGACAGAAATGGGTAAGAGGTAGGCTCGATGAGCAACTTTTCGCAGGCAATTACGGTACCGCGAGGACTTTCACTGCATCACACCCGGTAACGAAAAGGCTAACAATCGAAGTCAAAATTGACAACGCCTGCGAATGCAGATTTGGGACGTGGTTTTTCAGAAAACAACGTAAAAAACGGTTTAAAACACGTTACCCGCGTTCTTTCCACGCTTTACCGAGCTGTTCCAATCCCTGATCCATACTCAGCCGGACATGAAAGCCCAGCTTTTCCCTAGCGGATTGAATCGAAAAATAGTGGTCCCGGGCGAGCTGGGCGGCGACAAAACGGGTCATCGGTGGCTCCGTTTTTCGACCCGTGATGCGATAACCTGCCTCCAGCAGCGTTCCAATCCGGTATGCCGACCGGTACGAAATTTTCCGCGTCGGAGGCGGAGCCGATCCCAATTCGCAAATCTGCCGGATCCAGTCCCAGCACTTGACGGGCTCATCTTGTGCGATGAAGTAGGCTTGGCCACCGCACCTCTCCGGCGTGCTGGCAAGTGCATCAATCGCGTCGAGGTGTGCTGCAGCGGCGTTCACGACATGCACGGTGTCCACCACGTTATCACCATCACCCACGATTCTTAAGCGGCCGGAGCGTGCTCGAGCGAGCATTCGGGGAAGGATATGAGGATCGTCATCGCCCCAGATCAAGTGAGGCCGAAGGGCCAAGGTTGCCAGCCTGCCCGGAGTATGCGCCTCGAGTACCGCCTGCTCAGCCAGTGCTTTGGTGTGTGGGTAATGGCACAGCCAACGGTTGGCATAAGAGGCAGATTCATCAACGCCCCGCTGGTGTTCACCATCGAATGTGACACTGGGGCTGCTGGTAAATACGCATTGCGAAACCTGGTTTGTCTGGCACGCCGCTAAAACATGATCGGTTGCGACCTTGTTGATAGAGTAAAAGTGATCCCAAGGCCCCCATACACCTGCTACGGCCGCCGTGTGCACCACGGAGTCGCAGTCCCGGATCGCATTGCAGACAAATTCGGCATCCCGCAGGTCGCCGCGACAATGTTTCATGCCAAGTTTGACCAGTTCAGGGTATTCCTGCCGGGATATCCCAGTAACTTGATCACCGCGGTTGAGTAGTTGTCGGACGATTTCACTGCCTAAAAAACCGCCGCATCCGGTTACCATCACATGCAAGATTGATTCGCCTGTTGTCGTGGCTTGTTACAAGTAGTCGCTCGTCTGCTTCACTCACTATTCTGATGTCGGTGTATCATAAACACGCCGTCGCTGCCAGCTTGCGAGTGTGTGTCGCTTGCTGAAAAAGGCGCTGAAGTGCTTATCCCGCATCTTAATGCATGGCTTATGTGTGCTGGCTGACGCAATGTCTCATTGCTGGGCAGGCCATGCTCTGACTGAATTAGAATTTGATTTTCCTTGTAAAACACGATCACACTCCATGAGCTTCGTACGTACTCATCAGATCAAGTCAGACGCCAAAATCTGCCTCGATGATATCGAAACACGCTGCAAGGGACCCTTTGAGGGGAAGCGGCAGGCAAGGCAGTTTACCGAGGAAATGAACCGGGAAATCCGTGACCTGCAATATCGGCTGTTCGTCGAAGGAAAACAGAGTCTGTTGATCGTGCTGCAAGCTCCTGATGCCGCGGGGAAAGATGGCTTGATTCGCAAGGTCCTGGGGCAAATGAATCCTCAAGGGTGTCGGACCTACCCGTTCAAAACGCCCACCCGGAAAGAACGTGAACATGATTTTCTGTGGCGAGTCCATCATTGCACACCGGCCTGCGGACATGTTTCGATTTTCAACCGTTCACATTATGAAGATGTGTTGATTGTGCGTGTCGAGGACTTGGTGCCCAAGGCAGTCTGGAGTCAGCGGTACGAAATTATCAATAGCTTCGAAAGGAATCTGAAGGCCAGTGGTACAACCATTCTGAAATTCTATTTGCACATCAGTAAAGAAGAACAGCTTTCGCGATTCCAAAAACGTCTCGAGAATCCGCAGAAACACTGGAAGCTGAATGTTGCTGATTACACGGTGAGAGAACGCTGGCAGGAGTATCGCGAAGCGTATGAAGATGTTTTCCGGAACTGTAACCAGGCTGATGCTCCCTGGTTCGTGATTCCTGCTGACAATAAGTGGTACCGGGATGCATCGGTTGCTGGGGTTGTTCGAGACACGTTGCTGCGTATGAACCCGCAGCTGCCGAGTGTCGAGGTTGATCTGGATGAAATTCGTGGTTATTACGAACAAGAGTTGGCTAAACTTAAACGCTGATTGGGCCGGTGTGATGGCTTTCGAGTCTGGCGGTTGCGGGGTATCTTCGATGCATTGATCCTCCTAGCTGGCTCAGCATGGCTCATTTAGTCCGTCGCGGTAATGGTTGCGGGAAGGGTGTGGTGGCGACACTGCACAGGTCAGGTGTCGTGAATCGGTTGTGCCTGCAGTTGCGTCTGCTAGCGTGAACTTCTACTCGAATGAATTTCTGCTCGAATGATTGAGACTTGGC
>JAPOKD010000220.1 GCA_029977825.1 Planctomycetota bacterium
GAGCCTGCCATCGTGGTACCGGATGATCCGCGTGTTTGCTTGCCATTTCACTGGCCGCTGCGTAATCGTTCTGATGCATCGCAAGATACGCTGACATGTAATCATACTGCAGCCGCGTTTCTATCTTTGCCGGATCCACCAAATCAACCGTGTCAATCGCTTCGCTGATACGGTTCTGAATCAAAAGGTAGTATGCCAACACCAGCTGTTGCTCATCTGAAATCTGGCGAGCGAATCCGAGCGCACGAACGAACTGTTCATATTGTGATCGGAATGTTGGATTCAGAATTTGATTGGTTTCCCCCAAGCGGTGAATCCTGGCTCTGACGAGAGGTGAGTACTCGAGTAGTTCCAGCATTCGACGTTCTACCGGATTCACCTGCAACAGGCTGCTATCGAGTACGGGTCCGACACGGACACACAAATCCTGACGAGTTTCCAGGTATGTCTGCATTCCCAGTGGGTCGCGATGAGCAAACCCATAAGCCCAAAGTTCCGGCTCATTGATTTTCTCGCGACCAAGGACTGCTGTTACCGCTTTGTAAACCTCTGGATCTTTCATTCGATATGCGATCAAAGACCAATCTATGTCTCGTAAATTGGCGCTGCTCAAAAACGTCTCAATCGCTTTCGGATCTCCATTGGCCACAATATTTTGCCAAGTGACTTCGGCATCCTTGCTGTACTCAGTCACAACATTGAATTCGCTCGAATCGCCCCGCGCCAACAGCTTTGAATCAACAGCCACCGTAGCGGGATAGTGCGAAAACTTTCCTGCTTTGGGAAAATAGAACTGGTAGTCAATCGCCTGCACATTGAAGGGTTGAAGAGTGATCGTCCTGCTATCCGTAAATCGGTTGTTACCGAGAGGTAAACTGCCTTCAGGAACTTGCCAGAAAATTTCGACTGTCTGCTGTTCCATACTCGGATTGGACACAACGATGTGTCCGTGATAGCCGATACCAACCAGGAATTCCCTCAAGGCTGCTGATCGCTGTTGATTCTGTTTACCACTGGATGCCCCGATCTTTTCAAACCGCTGCCCGATCAATATCTCCGTCGATTCATCATCAATTTCAAGACGTTTAAGTTGCTTGGTGACAACGGCTACCTGATGCTCGGGCAAATACGATTTTTCCGGATCAGTTGGTAACGCGATATTCCCGGCCGCCAAGGGCAATCCACACATCGCCAATGCAACGAGTGCATCATGCCGTCCGCCAACAGGTCGCAGAATATTGTCAGAAACAGTGACGTCATCGAGGTCCATCTCAGCGAGATCACTCCAGAATGGACTGACGTTGATCAATTCGGCAGGACTGAGGTTGCCAACGGTACGAACACGATCCCACTGTCCTTCAGCCCACTGCTTGGTCGTGTCAAGGTTCCTGAAAAAACCCGCGTTTCTGCCCAAGGCAGTACCTTCACGACCCGAGTAACGTTTTGTCGGACTCACCGCCCTCTTCCGTCTGAGTTTGTCCACTGCTTCGTCAGTCTGTTCACGTTGCTTCTTCTGCTCACTTTGTGAACGACCTCGTTGAACACCTCTACCTCCAAACATGCCCCCCAGACCGCCAAGACTTCCACCTAAATTCATTCCCTGCTGTGCTTCATACAAATCATTGTCGCGCACACTGTTCGAGTCGCGCATCCCAAGTTGATCGGCTTTCAATGCACTCTCGATCCCACGGCGTAACAACGCGTCATTGTTAGCTTGAGTCGCTGCAATCTCCTGCAATTCTCTCTGCACTGTATTTCGGATCTCGGGATACCGCATCGCCAGCAACACTCGTTCAGCTGCATTCAACTGATTGTATTTCCAAACCGTTGAATAGTGAGACAGATCAGCATCAAGCAACCAATGATCGACAAATTGCTTTTCTTTCTTGTTCGCAAGAAACGGTTTCACCACATTGTCGAAAAATTCATGGTCATGAAACCAGAGGAACAGATGCAATTCATGACAGGCCAAGCGGGAATAGGATTGCAGCTTGGCTGCGTTATCAAGCGTGTGCCACTTCGCAAGATCATCGAACTCGTTGAGCCGTGGATCAGCCGCCAAAGTCTTGTAAAGATCCATTAACTGTGGCACAGAACCGTACACTTGCAACTGGGCAGAACCAAGGCTTGCGAGATCAAGTGGTTGCTCTGGCCCTGCCACCAACACCGCACGTTCAAATGTGAAGGGAAGTTCTGCGTCAAGAGATTCAGCCAAACGCAGGTCAAGCAATTCGACTGGCTTAGCTTCACCAGTGATAGTCCTTTGCACGATAACAGCCGGGTCACAGGCAACAATTTGCAAAATCGGCATGCCCTTGATCAAGTCGTTTGCAACAAAAACGACACCATCCTCATCTGGGATGAGGTTTGGAAGAATCACTCCGGCGTCGGCAAGAAAATCGTAATCAGAAGCTACGGCCTGCGATCGATCTGCCTGCTTGGCCTGCATCGCAGCCCTTTCAGCACTATCTATCCCGTCAGCCGCTGCGGGCATTTTCTCGGCTTTCTTTGCCTGTTGGCTGACGTTCGTCGTCTCCTCGGTCTCCCAGGGATTCAGCAGTACGCCGGGCTGTGGCAGCATCACACCAGAATACTTCCTGGCATATTTTCGTTGCAGCACATACTGATATTCGTCTCCCAACCGAAGATTGCTGACATAACCTGACCGTGGCAGATAGACATTACGACCAGAGAGCCCCAGATTGGGCAACTTCAAGTCCTGCAAAGGTGATTCTTTTTCGACGTACTGCGAAGCATAAAGATGAACCCGTGCCAGATCAGTTTCACCTGACAATTGAATGCGAAGACCATCAGGAAGCCGACGAATGGATGCGATTCCGAGCGGTTGACTCAGGGAAATTTGCCGGTGGCGGATCGTACCAACCGCAACCGAATCAATGATTGGCCCGTCAACGACCGCAATGTCGACAACACGAGCTGTCTCCAGATCGATCAAATGGTAGTCACCTGCGGGTAACTTTCGAATACTCAGGAGTCCGTTCTTGGCAATCAGGCGATTGGTCTGATCCACACCATACGCACCACCACGGACCTCAATCAAACGGTATCGCGAAGCAACATTGTCTACTGACTCTGGTAACGGAAGTACAATGCCACGTGTCACCGTTGTGTGGATTTCATCTGCCCAATTCACACCATCTCGATGCAGGTCACGCTGATGCGTTGGCTGACCGCCAGATACCGCGTAACTAATCGCCTCAACTCCCTCAAGTTTCCCCAGTAGAATCTGCCCGTTATCATCAGCTTGAAATGTCTGATCAACAGTGCTGTTACGGTAAGTCGTTGCGAACTTGACTGTCACGCTGGCACCAGACACAGGCTCTCCATTACGCCCTCTGACCTCAATCAGATAGTCATCACCACGGCGCGTAAGAAAAGAATCACGCGTAAAATGAGTGTGCCGGATACCCGCGACGTCCCATGCCCTGGACACCGCCAGTTCCTGCCGTTTTCCGTCAGCCAATCTCGCAATGGACCCACTTAATGTGACTTCAAGGCTTGCCAATCGGGCTGGCACCCGAATGGGTATCACGAGATCCTCGCCCTGAGTGAGCTTGAGATCTTTCAGTTCATGATTGATCATGATGCCATCAAGATCCCGTGCAGCAATCAGCACCACAACGTCCGTTAAGGTTTCAGCAGCAATAGGTGTATTACCCAGCATCAATCGTGGTCGGATTACCACCTCGGTTTCCCCACCACTTTGCAACAATGACCTATCCAGGTGCATGCCTGCGGTCAATTCGTACTGTTCTTGCAAGTGAGCGAATTGAAGCGGTGCTGCAATGAAACCATCGCTGATGATCGCAGTCTTTGCTTCCTGCGAGACTACCGGGGGAAGTGTGATGCGACCCTTGTCGTCGGCAATGAACTGACGAGAAGTCAACCACATGGTGGCGGCTGGAATGGGTTTTCGATTCTCATCGATAATGGTGAACACCATGCCATTGGCGTCGGATGACTGTACGTGGCTGACCCGACCACGCCTAATCAATGCACGTGCACGCAAGCCCTTTCCAACAAGATCAACAATCCACACTCCACGGCCAGAGATACCTGGAAGTTCAATCTTTTCGCGATGACGTCTTACGGCCGGTTGGTTGTACTGGAACTTCTGCTCATGAGTTGCAATCAGACCATCCAGATCAATGTCCGTATTGACCAGCTTGGTGTGATGGCGGTAATACGAGGGAGTATTGATCTGATAAGTCCGGACAACGAGTTCCGGTAAGTTTTTCAGATCAACCAGCAACTCGGTCTTTTCCGTGTCGGAAAAATGCTGTGGATTCTCAACTGAAAGTTTTAGTTCGACGCGGTCACGGATCTCTTGACGCTGATCTGCCCCAAGCATCTTGTACCACTGTTCCTCTGCACCAAAACCACCCAGCAGTTTTGTTTCAGCGAAGACGCGGCGCAAATAGTCCGGCTTGAGGTACTTTGCAAATGACTCGGCATTGGGCTCATTGCTTAGAAAGTGCTCCAGATAAGCGCGCACCACTGGCTCTTCGTTACCGACGGCCGGCAACAGTGCGCGATCCGTGAAGTCATCTGACAACCGTGCTTTAGGCCCGACAACCCGGCCCAACTCGTCATTTACCAACGGACTCAAACGAGGAATCTTCAAGTAACGCTCAAACAGGTCACGGTCATAGACGCCCTGCTGCAAGTTGACTTGAAGAAGTCGGTACAACGCCGATGCTTGCATACCAGCGTAACTTTTTGGCAACTTCCGCAGATAAGACTCAACACGGATCAGATAATCAGTCCGAACGCTGTCCTGCTGGTCCGCGTCCAGATCACCTTGCGGCCGCAGTCGCCGCAACCTTGCTGTAACAAATTTCTCATCCGCAACAATTGCGGGTACTTCTTTCGCTAGCTGCTCCAACTGCTTCATCGTCAAAAACTGATGCGCCTTGAGATCTCCAAACACCTGTTTGTTGGTTGGTCGACTTTTGAGTTCAGTAATGACCAATTCACCCAACCGATCAATGTACGCCCCATCAACCCGCCCCAGAAAATCTCGCAGGCTAATATTGAAACCAGCTGTCTTTTCTTCCAGAAAACGATCTGCGAGAAAACGCAGGCCTGCCACCTTGATCACATCACGGCGCTGCAATGCATCCTTGACCAATTGATCAGCCGACAACACCGACGCGTTGAGCTCACTGGGGAACCGACGTTCATGCCGTGTTGCCGGAGGTGCATGATTCAATTGAATACCCAGACGCCGCACAAGATAGTCGACTGATTTCTGGGGAGCATTTTCGTAACTCAGCAAACGCTGACGATCGGTCATCGCAATGATCTCAGACGATTCCCTACCGTTGCGCGATGCCAACCACTCCGCAAGATAAGCCTCACTGCGTTCCAACTTTCCGACTGTCTGGTAGAACAGGCAATGATAGAAGTAATACTCGTCACTTCCAGGAATCAGCTCCGTGAGCATCGACTCACGATCCGTGGACAAGGCATAACGCTCCATCCAACTGACCGGCTCGGCGCGGGCTGGCAGTAGACCAAGCAGCAAAGATGCCAATAACGGAAGGGACACGAGCCGAAAACTTGATTGGGTAACCGGGAACATGGCAGATATTTCCGTTGAGATCGATCAGAGAAGTGAAAGACAGCACGCATGACTCGCAGTGACGCTGAATCGACAAATGAGTGTCGTTTTCGTGCTCTCAGTGACTACAGAATCGTCAGCTGTTCGACGATGCAGTACGCCGACTATTAGTGAATAATCCGGCATTATTCGCGAATCGCAGCGTGCACCATTATCGCTTAAAAACACATCAGTGCGAACAAAAATCCGTACATGGGCCGGAATGACCCAAGCTTGGCACGGATTACAAGATACCCCGGATCGCCACCAGCAACTTTTCAATCACATCGTTACCATGAGCAGCAGATAACGAAACCCTCAATCTCGCTGTGCCCTCCGGCACCGTAGGTGGCCGAATTGCTGGGATGTAAAAGCCACTCTGGGCCAACCGTTCGGAAACTTCAATCACACGTGAGTCCGTTCCAATAATCACCGGAATAATCGGCACGGACGCTTCCAGATCGCTCTCCACATCGATGGAAAGTTCCGAACGCACATGGCGAGCCATCTCTTGTACCCGCTGCCGTCGCTCCGGCCGCGCCCTGATCTCACCAATACCAGCCAATGCCGCAGTAACTGCGGCTGGAGCTAACGATGTGCTGTAAATCAGAGATCGGCAATGATTGATCAAGTGGTCCACCACCACGCGAGGCGCCGCCACAAAGCCACCTTGACTGCCAACAGCCTTACTCAAGGTACCAATCCGTATCGCTATCCGGTTCTTCACGCCCAGTGCATCACAAACACCTGAACCGTCATTCCCGAGCACCCCTGTCGCATGTGCCTCATCCGCAATCAGAATTGCGTCATGCTTTTCTGCAACTTCCTGCAAACGATCCAAAGGTGCTATGTCACCATCCATCCCAAAGACTGTATTTGTAACGATCCAAACACGAGCAAATTCCTGCCGTCGCTGCTCCAAAACATGATTTACCTGCTGCCAATCCCGATGCGGATATACCACACACTCAGCGCGTGACAATCGGCATCCGTCGATTAACGAAGCATGATTCAGCTCATCGCTCAGGATCACATCCCCCGCCTCGGCCAAGGCACTTACGGCACCACTGCAGGCAGCAAACCCCGTGGGAAACAGAACAGCAGCTTCGGTTTCCTCAAGCTCTGCAATCCTCGAACTCAATCGTTCGTGGCAAGTCGTCCAGCCCGACAGAAGCGCACTGGCCCCACTGCCACCTGTCACCCGCAAATCCAAGTCCGCGTCATCCATCGGTGGCTGCTCGTGAGGCATCTGATGGCCACGCATCTCCATACCCAGCCCCAGGTAGTCATTCGCACCAAAATTCAGCAACCGACGACCATCAGGATCGATCACATGAACACCGTCAAACTTACGTGCGGTAAGGTTCCGAAACCGCTTTTGTTCGCGAAGATCCTGTTGGCGTTGCGTCAGGTAATCAAAGCTATTCATCAAACACCGCGGTGGCGAACTGGGTAGAAAAACTCATCTACGGGCACACTCATCCCGGAGGCCAATCAAGTTTACGGCCACCCAGGACATGAAAATGCAAATGCATGACCTCCTGACCACCATCGTCGCGTGTATTGGCAACAAGGCGATAACCAGCAGTCAGCCCCTCCGCCTCTGCAACTTTTGATGCAACGAGAACACAACGTCCCATGATCGCCTCATCTTCATCTGACAAATCGGCAAGTGAAATGATTTCCTTTTTTGGAATCACAAGAAAATGAGTCGGCGCCTTCGGATTTATATCACGAAATGCCAGGCAAAGCTCATCCTCATGTAGAACCTCTGCAGGAATCTCACCAGCAATGATTTTTGAAAAGATCGTTGTCATCAAAAAACCCAAATAAAAATACGTTACGGATGTCGCCAGACATCATGAAATGAACAAGGCCCCTCGATGTGCTACCCCTCTTATCGGGTCACCAGATAGAAAACACCATCCAAGCAAACTCTGGTTCCTGCGTGATGGGTACACCAGTGCATCAAGTGAAACAATTGCGTTTCGGAGCACATGCCATCAAACACCTATCCTAACAGTCATGTTGATTGCTTTCACGGACAGTTGGTCACGATAGCAGATCGACATCAAGGGCCGAATCAGACCCAATGCCTCCTCAGGCCCAGTGCCCCCCTCAGACCCAAGGCATCGCTGGCTGGTCATCAACACCGATTACGCTTCTCACGCGAACCTGCAAAATGATGACTTTGCACTGCTTCCGGCACGCTAGCTGGATTCCCCTGATTTCGGCAGCAAACTCAGTCCGAATCGAAAAAATTTGCGCCGGGTGGATCTTGTTGCAATTGGCAGATTCCACTACTTACCACTCAATGCCCTTTTCTATCAGCTGGGATTCCGACTTTTCAGGGAATCCTAATGACAGCAAAACACAATTGACAGCATAATTGAGGATAAGTCCCTGCTGATGAATTCCGCTACTACGCTTCAGCAATTGCAGCATGGATCGCCAAATGAGCGTGCAACTGCGGCTGAACACCTCGCGCAACAAGGTCCTGCAGCCGCATACGCTGCATATGAACTCACTTCAGCTTGTGGTGATACGGAGGAGGTCAGCAACTGGGCAGTTGCTGCTCTGGAAGAATTGGGACCACCTCCGTCGTCTACCCTTGATGCACTGGTCCGCCTGGCTCAAGCGGAAAAA
>JAPOKD010000115.1 GCA_029977825.1 Planctomycetota bacterium
AATTAGCCAAAATATTCCCGCGATATTCGCCCCAGCGTGGCGATTTCGTACGTCTCGAGGGGGGACGCAGTGATGCTTCGTCATCTTTTGATCGCCGCCGTACTGTCATGCAGTTACGTCGCTCTGTCCGACAATGCTTCGGCTGACCAGCGGGCCTACGGCCGCGCCTGGGGGGGACAGTCCGATTTCCGCGACTGGAATCGGTTTTATCACTATCCGTACGTATACTATCCCCAGAATTTCTGGGGACAGGAGTATTTCCAAAGCAGTGATAGCCTGTACCACAGGTATCCGCCAGAAATGCGGATTCCGGTCTACAACAAGAAGTGGCACAACTATTACCCGAGCCACCGCCGATTCCACTCGGGCCACCACTTCATTCTGGACGTCTTCTAGACACGATCCAGCGTCACCGCACTCGGCTGATGAGTTCAAGCTGCTGCCACTGGTAAATCTACCGGTCGGGTGTTCGCTGTTCATCACATCAAACGAGTCCGCCGGCGGAACTGATGGTATCTGGAACTGGGATTCGGCCGTTCGCACGGCTGCTGGATAAATCGCAAGCTTCAGTCTGGGCAATCAGCCCGGGCGGGAAGCTGATTTATTTGTCATCAGGCTGCAGTCAATGGCTCGGTTTCGACAGCTCACTGCTGTTGGATCGACGGTCGGTCGCTGGTGCGCCGATCTCGAATGAAAAGCTGGATCTGATTGCTGCTGCTCTAGCCGCTCCTGCAGCACTGCTCCGCCGTGGCACAGCATCCCTGCGAATCACCCCACCAGCCCTCGAGCATCAACGGCCCGAGGCCCGGGAGGTACGATTCATCAAGGTGGGCAGGCAGGATACGGCCCTGGTCCTGGCGATTGCGGGTGATTTCGATGATCGACTGCCCGAGCCTGAGCTGAAAGATGCCATCGCGATAAGACAACAGCTCGACTCGTGGCGAAGAAGCCACGCTGCCACCGCAATCAACATCACCGCTGGTACATCAAAGCAAGCTGTCCGCCTGAGACGCCGTATGCATGTGGCGGCTTCGACGCGAACCGACGTTGGCTTGTTCGGACCACCAGGCTCTGGTGGTGAGTCCATCTTGATGCGGATTCACGAGCTGTCAGCCCCGGGTGAGAATCTGATCCACGTTGATGGACCACTGATGGATTCGGACCTGCTCGATGCAACTTTGATGCCAGCACGCCATCAACTTGCAGAGAACAGGGATGCCCGTGTCACCGCGTTGGTGCGTAGCTTAGATGAAATGCCATTCGAAGCACAGCAACGGTTAGCAGGTCTTCTCGAGACCTTCACTGGTCGGCTAAGGCTACTTGCGACTTGTGGAGCACAGCTGATGGAATTGAATGCACCTGTGGATGATGGGATCAGTGAAAACCTGTCGTTTACTGATGAGCAGACCTGTGGACTGTGCTCACAACTTATCGACGTCATCAGCTCGCTGACGATGGTAAACCCGCCACTTGCGCAGCGAGTTGAAGATATTCCACTGATTGCCACAGCACTGCTTGATGCCCGACATGCTGCCGGGGAAGGCCCCGCCGAAAGGATCAATCGATCCGCGCTCGATGCGCTGGTCATTTATCCTTGGCCTCACAATAACGAGGAACTTGAGGACGCCATTCGACATTCGATCCGAAATGCTACGGGAAGTGTGATTGCATGCGAACACCTTCCTCTGGCAATTCGTTCCTACCAGCCAGGTTCAATCTTGAAACGTGCCAAACATCCAAAACTTTCACTCGATGATGCCCTTCAGAGGTATGAACTGCGAATGATCCAGGAAACACTCGAATCTGCCGATGGCAACCGTGCGGAAGCCGCGCGGCGACTCGGTATCAGCAGAGCACGCTTGATTCGACGCCTTGACGATCATTCTTCCGGCACGCGGTCACCTAAGGAATCTGGTTGAATGAATTGGTCTCTTGTTGATCCAGGTGTCATCCGACCATGGCTGATCTGTGAGACGGGTAGCCGATGGCTCTCGGCAGTGCGTAGATTCGGACCGGACATGCTTCCAGCAGATCTGATTCCAAAAGTCGAATCAGCTACTCGGGATGAAATACTCTCGGGCCTCAGCCTGTCCGAACCCTCGATTGTTCTGTGGGAGGTCGGCCGGGATTCGCTTGCTGCTGTCTGCGATTCTCTCGCCCAATCCACTGCAATCAACCCGCGAGGACTGCAAATCGTTGCCTGTCATCATTTGACAGATCGTGAGCGATGGTGCCTGACCCCTTTTCCATTGGCAGCAATGGTCAATCATCCCGAAGATCTGCCTCGCCTGACACCCATGATTCACCTCCACTTCGCAAGGTGGACCCAGTTCATAGACTAAGGGTGTGAAATCGTCGGGTCAGGTGCCCCCAAGATTTCGCTTTGAAGCGTCATTTCGCTACGGAAGCGTCATTTCGCCATGAAGCGTTGGGGGCAAGAGCACGTTGGCGACCACCGTATTCTGCGAATCAACGCGTCTCTGGGTCCGTTGTCGGCCGTCAGATTGGTTTTTTCGATGAAATACGACTGCTTGCAACGTCGCGCCACTGCCAGATTCCCCAAAAACCGATGTCCTCAAACGCCGCCACGAGACCGATCATGAGTAACTTGTCTCCCGAAACCGTCCGGAAAGCTATTTCCGATCATCCCGACCCGGAAACAGGGCGTGGTTTGGATTCCATGGGCCAAATCAAAGAAATCGTTGTCGATCAAGGCAATGCTGCTCTCACCCTGGGACTGACAAGCCACAGTGCACCCATAGCTGATGAACTTTCCGACGCTTTGGAATCGAAAATCGTCGCGGCCGCGCCAGGAAGTACGGTCACAATCACCTATGTGGACCATCCTCGACCACCAGCCCGAATCGGTCAAATCGCGCTGAAGGCGAAAAGCGTCATCGCTGTGGGCAGTGGCAAAGGCGGGGTTGGAAAAAGCACCGTCGCAGCGTCACTGGCTCTGACACTGCGGCGTTACGGAGCCAAAGTGGGCCTGATGGACGCGGATGTTTATGGCCCAAGCATTCCGCAATTGCTGGGGCTAAGTGGTCGCCCTGCTATCACAGCACAAAAACGAATTGATCCTATCAAACTCGATAATGATCTGCCGGTGATGTCGATGGGCTTTCTGGTCGAACCCGATCAAGCGGTCATCTGGAGAGGCCCGATGCTGCACGGATCCATCAACCAGTTCCTCGGTGATACCGATTGGGGCGATCTCGACTACCTCATCATCGACATGCCACCAGGCACCGGTGATGTTGCGTTGACCCTATCACAAGCACTTCCGCTAGCAGGTGCTGTTATTGTCTGTACACCACAAGAGGTTGCCCTGCTTGATGCAATCAAGGCGGTCAGCATGTTTCGTAAAGTCGAAATCCCTATTCTGGGCATGGTGGAGAACATGAGCGGCTTTCAATGCCCCGATTGCGGAAAGACTTATGATATTTTTGGCAAAGGTGGAGCACGACAGAAAGCCGAAGAACTCAACGTTCCTTTCCTTGGTGGCTTGCCGATCGATATCACACTGCGAACCGCCGGTGATGAGGGAAAACTAGCTGATGTGATTCAGTCAAATGACGCATCGCGAGCACCATTCGATGCAATTTGCAAAGCCGTCGTACGGGAATTGGCAACTCGTGCTGCAAATCAGCCAACCAAAGTGAGTTTACCCACGCTCTGATCAAGCACAGATGGCGTTCTGTTCAAGAGTCTGGCTCTCTGATTGCATGATGTCGGGGGCCAACGACCAACGCTCACCACCCGAACAGCATTTGATTGCTAGCAAATGGTTGAGGGGCGAGTGAAGCACTCGTGGAGCAACTTGGCCAAATCACACCAAGTTTCAATCCAACAAGTTTCAATCCAAACCGACCAAGGGAATTCTCTAACAATCAGCTGCGGCTTCAGCATCGATTGCTAGCAAGTGCTATTTGTGGGAACTGAAAGACGCTGAACCCACGACCCGTGTGACGCGTGGATCGAGGTGGTTTTCAACTTGGATTCAGCAAACCTACCGTGCTCGAAGGATTTTTCCGATTCAGGCAAGTCTCGTGCTGATTCGAGCAGTCATGGAGCGGGAAGCTGGTGGCGAATAGATTTGCGAGCTGAAGAAGGCGATTTTTTCGGTTGCGCATGAAAAAAGCCGCATCGGAGCAGAGCTCTGACGCAGCTTTTTTACTTGTAACGATTCAGTCGAAACTGAACTGTATTGCAACCTAGCGACGCTTTTTAGCGGCTTTTTTCTTTGTAGAACGCTTTTTCGTAGCCTTCTTCTTGGTTGCTTTTTTCTTGGCGGCTTTCTTCTTAGTCGCCTTTTTCTTAGTAGCTTTCTTCTTAGTAGCTTTCTTCTTAGCAGCTTTTTTCTTAGTTGCTTTCTTTGCAACTTTCTTCTTGGCGGCTTTCTTCTTAGTCGAACGCTTTGCAGCCTTCTTCTTAGTCGCCTTCTTCTTAGTAGCTGCTTTCTTCTTTGCTTTCTTCTTGGCCACGTTCTTCCTCCGCTGAGAAAGGAAACGTTGGCGAGTCCTCGAGACTTCTAAAGCAACACTTTAGAAGTCACCGGCCACGGCTCACCAACCGTCATGTGTGGTTGAATCTCCGAGCCTTGATGTCCAACATCGTTCCGGCTCATCCTTCCAACCGTTTAAAACTGGGCGTAACTTTACGCGCTTCTACAAATTCCGCAACATCTTTTTTTAAAAAAAAGTGGTTGCGTGACAAAAAAATATTGTTACGTGAATGCTCTCTTTCCATTTAATTGTGCATGTTAGTGCGCACGGGAACGTGCAAAACAGACGTAAGTAACGAAAGAAAAGCGAACAATACGCTTTTCATAGCCACTTCAGTAACGCATTTGGTTGCTTTGTTGAATCGCTTGAAAATTTGTCCAACCAAGCATCAAAAAAAGTATTGCTAGATACGTTTGACCGTTTGTGAACCCATAAAAACCAACCGCACCGGCAACAATCACACTGATCCACAACGCTTGCTCAATGTGACCGCCGCTCAACTGCACAACCGATCGCATGACTTGGCCGCCATCCAAAGGCACCACAGGTAACAGGTTCAGTAAAGCCCATAAGATGCTCGGGAAGATGTAGCAAGTGACCAGCACGAAGAGTCCTGGGCTATCGATCACATTCCCTTCGACGAGAGACGGGACGAAGTTGAGAAACCGAGGCATCATGCCGAACACGTACAGCTGATAACCGGCCATTTTTACGGCAATCACTACCAACAACCCGGATCCAAGCTGGGCCAAGGGGCCCGCCAATGAAATCCAGATATTCTGTTTGGGAGTCAGACCGCCAAACGAGTGGTCTGTGCTTCGTGACCTACCCGGAATCGCCATTCCCCCAAAATGATAAAGCACAATCGACGACTCGATTCCATAGCGACGAAACGCGAGAGAGTGACCCAATTCATGGACCACGATGGACACAAACAGACAAACTGACCAGACCAGCAGGGTTTGCAGCAATCCGATACTGTTAGCACCGAGTATAAAATCCAGACTACGCGAAAGGCTGTATCCAAAAACAAAAGCAGCGATCCAGAACGTCCAAGACACCCGGATCGGAATATCAAAGAGATTGAATCGCAGGTCGTATGGTGACTGAGCAGGTTCTTGCAGAAGCATGTGGTGGAAGGCCCCAACCCAAGGTGGCAAAAATCAATTCAAAGGCAAAAGAATTCAAACCGTAAAAGTTTAGCGGTTCCCCTCTCGGGAAACAGACAACGTGATTGCTGTCTCGTGTTCCCTTCATTTTGCTGAGAGCAAAACGGTTGTTCTGCTCTCAGCATGGAGAGTCTTAATCTTCCGTCAAGCTGAGGGAACGTCACCGGGACCAGAACTAGTTCAAGTTCGCAATCAGAAAAGCCCACAGATCTGCATACTCATCAATTCGCTTGCTGATCGGTGTCCCCGCTCCATGGCCAGCTCGGGTTTCGATTCTGATCAAAGTGGGACGATCACATCCCTGAGCCGCCTGCAATGCAGCAGCAAATTTGAAACTGTGTCCCGGAACCACGCGATCATCCCTTTCGGCTGTCGTAACCAGCGTTGCAGGGTAACAAGTACCACGCTTCAGATTATGAAGCGGTGAATAGGAAAGCAGGTTATCAATCTGATCTTCTTCATCACTGCTTCCATACTCCGTGGCCCATGCCCATCCGATGGTGAACTTGTGATATCGCAACATGTCCATGACGCCTACAGCTGGCAGGCAGGCACCAAACAGGTCAGGTCGTTGAGTCATCACCGCCCCGACCAACAAGCCACCATTACTTCGACCCTGCAATGCCAGTCGACTTGGCTTTGTATAACCCTGCGTGACAAGGTGTTCGGCTGATGCAATGCAGTCGTTGAACACATTCTGCTTCTTGAGTCGCATCCCGTCTTCGTGCCATTGGCGACCATACTCGCCACCACCACGCAGATTGGCGACAGCATAAACCCCACCACTTTCTACCCAGCCAACAGTTGCCGGTGAAAACGATGGCGTGATCGAAATATTGAACCCGCCGTACCCATACAACAAAGTACGATTGGATCCATCACGTTTTGAATCTTTCCGACGGGTCACAATGATGGGTACGGTCGTACCATCCTTGCTTTTGCAGAAAAGCTGCTCGGTCACAAACTCATCGACATTAAAATCTACCTCGGGGCGACGCCATAAACTGATTTTTCCATCCGGCAGACTCACACGATAGATCGACGCCGGTGTGACGTAGTTGGTAAAGGAGAAGAAGGTTTCCTTCGCATCGCGTTTACCACCAAAGCCACTGACGGTTCCGACACCGGGTAATTCGATTCCACTCAGAAGCTTGCCATCCATGTCATGACGCGTGACCTTGCCGCGCGCATCCTTCAGCCAACTGGCGTAAAAAACTGACCCGAATAAATTCGCCCCTTCCAGAACATCCTCGGTTTGTGGAATTATTTCACGCCACGCACTCCGCTCGGATTGTTTCGCTGAAACCGCAATCAATCGCCGTTTGGGTGCTTGATGATCAGTCATGAAAAATAACGTATCACCATCAGCTGCAATCCATTCATATTCCGCATCGAAACCAGTGATCAGTGGTTCAACCTTGGCATCCGGTTGCTGCAAGTCCTTGATGAAAACCTGTGACTTTGGTTCGCTACCTTTCCAATTCTGGATGATCAGATATCTGCCATCATCAGTCACCGCAGGTGAGAAGCCCCATTTGGGATGGTCAGGTCGCTCCAGGATCAGCTGATCTTTACTTTGTGGGTCTCCGATCCTGTGAAAATACATCCGCTGGTTTTCGTTGGTGCCTGTCAGTTCCTGTCCTTCCTGTGGCTCTGCATATCTTCCGTAAAAGAAACCACTTCCGTCAGGCATCCAAGCGATGCTGCTGAACTTGACCCACTGAACCAGATCTTCGAGATCTTTACCTGAGGCAACGTCACGAACTTTCCAAGTCCGCCAATCACTGCCACCATCAGCCAAACCGTAAGCAAGCAATTTCCCGTCTTTGCTTGCTACAGCACCCGCTAACGCGACCGTGCCATCCTTGCTCAATGTATTAGGATTCAGCAGAACCTGACGTGGAGCCTCCAGAGAAGTGGCTTTGTAGTACACGCTCTGGTTTTGAAGTCCATCATTGTGGGTATAAAAGTAAGTGTCGCCTCGGTGACTAGGCATCCCGAATCGCTCATAGTTCCACAACTTTTTGAGCCTTTGTTGCATCGTTTTTCGTGCAGGAATTGATTGCAAATAACTTTGCGTAATTTTATTTTCTGCTGCAATCCACTCTGCTGTCTGTTCACTTTCAGTGTCTTCTAACCAGCGATAGGGATCGGCTACCTTTCTACCGTG
This sequence comes from Planctomycetota bacterium, assembly GCA_029977825.1. Taxonomy (GTDB): domain Bacteria; phylum Planctomycetota; class Planctomycetia; order Pirellulales; family Pirellulaceae; genus Rubripirellula. The sequence goes on from JAPOKD010000115.1 coordinate 7,845, forward strand.
ATAATCATCGACAACATCGATCGCCTTCGTTTCTGGATACTTCATTTTGCGTGCGCCGGCATCTTTGGATTTCTCCTGAGCTTGTGAAGCTACAGAAGTTAAGAGGAAAACAACGAAAAGTAACACCAGGCAATGGAAACGGTGTAAATTCACTCGGAAGATCCTTGTCTGAAAAAGCTCGAAATCTTGGATGCGATGATCATCACCGCATGCCCCACAAGATAACCGAGTTGGGGAGAGATGAACGCATTGATTGGGGCACAAAATATCTATTCGTGGTTAAACACCTGCTTGCCTTGGCTACCGCAATCCAAGGTCAACCAGCACCCCGTGTTGCTGATTGCAGTCGCCACGATCGCCGGAGTTCTGCTGGATTCCTGCTTTTCGCCGAGTCCTTCACCCGAGATCCGTGCATTATTCATCTACGGCTGGTTGCTTGCGGTTTCTCTCTGCCTGCTGTTGCTCATCCGAGCGCGACCCTCCGTGCGGCGAGTAGTCGCAATGCTTGTGTTTGTGCCGTTTGGCGGGTATCTGCATCAAAGCCAAAGCGACCGGTACCACAGCCACACCATCTTGCAATATTTGTGTTTGACCGATCAGCCCACGGTGATCCACGGGATTGTTGATCACGCACCGACGCTGCGCAACCGGAAATCACAACACAATGCAATCGAGCACCATCGCTCTCCCTGGCAGACCCAAATCGAAGTTGAAATCAGCGAGCTAAGAGTGGGACAAAGTTGGAAGCGGTCCAATGGTCGAGTGCTGGTCATCATCGAAGGACGTCATCAGGATTTGTTGCCGGGTGACATCATCGAAGCCTACGGCTACCTCTGTCGTTTCCCATCACCCAGCAACCCGGGACAACAGGACCTTCGCCCCGGATACCGCTATCGGGACTTGCAGGCACGATTCAAAGTCAAGCATCCCAACCAAATCGTCACCTTGCCAGGAATAGCAAGCAAGCCAAAAGCGCTGCATCGATGGCTTGCCAAATTTGCTGCCATGGGACGTGATGAGTTGCTGCGACATACGTCCGACTCTGCTGGCCCACTTGCTGTTGCAATGGTCTTGGGACAACGTGACTACATCGACCTTCCAACGAGGGATCTACTACTGGTCACTGGCACGGCCCACCTCTTATCGGTCAGTGGCATGCACTTGGCAATTCTGGTCATTTTGGCAAATCTGCTTGCGACAGTGATGCGTTTACCGGTGCGGACGAAGATCATTTGCATTCTTCTGTTTTGTCTGTTTTACACATCTCTAACGGGAGCCCGACCACCTGTCATTCGCGCGGCAGTTCTAGTCGGCGTCTGTCTGGCATCGGTTTGGTTACGACGTATGAACCAACCGATCAATGCTTTATCCGTAGCCGCCTTGATGCTGATTCTGATGAACCCCGGCAATGTGTTGAACGTTGGTGTGCAGCTCTCTTTTTTGGCAGTAACAACGCTAGTGCTATGCGCGCGGAAAGTCGCCCATGATCCTGTCTGTGCCGTAAATGATGATCAAGACAAACGATTGGGGGAACTGATCGACACAGGAAGAAGTCGCCTACTGGTCTTGGCGGAACGTTTGGGAAAACAAGCTGGATTACTTCTGTGGTTCAGTTGCTGTGTGACCGTCATCTGTATGCCATTAGTCTGGCATCATTTTCACGTCGTCTCACCGATCAGCGTGTTAGTGAATCTGTTGCTGGCACCATGCCTGATGCTTGCTTTGGGTTCGGGTGTACTGGTCATCGTAATGGGTTTGTTCCATAGCTCACTCGGGATCATTCCCGGTTGGGTTTGTAGTCGAACACTCGAATGGATGCAGTGGGTGATGTCGGTTGCATCCGATGTACCATTTGGACACGCCTGGTTACCTGCACCACCAGGTTATTGGGTCGCCATCTTTTATATCTTTTTGGCAGCAAGTTTTTTCGCGTCATGCCCGGACAGGTGGATTCGCTGCATCCGATGCATCTGGGTTGGAATCTGGATATCAATCGCCTACGGGTTGGCAATCAGTGGGCGGAACGCACCTGACGGCACCTTGGAGGCAACGTTTCTGGATGTAGGCCACGGGACATGTGTTGTCTTGCGTCTGCCATCAAATGAAGTCTGGATGTACGACTGTGGTCGGCTTGGAAATGAATCATACAGCAGTGCCGGGATCGATCGGGCGCTGTGGTCTATGGGTATCACACGGCTCAATGGGATCGTTCTATCCCATGCTGACTCCGATCATTTCAATGCACTCCCTGGACTTCTGAAACGATTCCACGTGAACTGTGTGATCACGCCACCGGGAATGCTTGGCGAACCGGAATCTGCTTTGATCCCGATTCGAAAGGTGATCGAACACTATCAAATTGAGCTCTGGGAAACTCACGGCAGTGCGGTCTGGAGCCAACCGCTGAAATCTGGCCCGTCAGATTATCCTTTTCCTCAGACCTTCCAGGTTTTACATCCACCTTTCACACGTTTAGCTGGCAGCGATAATGCCAACAGTCTTGTGTTGCACCTGTGCTGGCGTGGCAGAAGCATGATCCTGCCCGGTGATCTTGAACCGCCCGGTACCGCGATGCTTGTTAATCGACCCCGTCCAAACGCTGGTGGCATCTTGATGGCCCCCCACCACGGCAGTCTGAGAATGGATGCCGCCTCTGTTCTGGAGTGGGCACGGCCACGAGAAACCATCGTCAGTGGTGGCGAGAGGGCCAGCAAACCAGAGGTGCTTGAGATGCTTTCAGTACATGGCTCGGATGTACATGTCACAGCGATTGTCGGTGCGATTCGTGTTCAAATCGGCAATCAGGGTGAGGTTCGTGTTCAAGAATGGAATTTTGCGGGTTGGTGAGGCAACAATCCATCCTCAAAGTGGCACGAAAGGTAACCCTGCGCGCTGACAATGATTGCAGAACGTGTACGATTGATGATTGGCTATACTATGATGAACGATCCTCCAGCCCACCGCTCCTGACATGCTCGCCATTCTCAGCGAGATTTCTATCACCTGCGTCTTTACCAGCTACCTGGTTGTGCTGGTACTGGAATTACTACGCCTGTTTGGTCGAATTCCCGGTCGAGGCCTGTTTGTAATCGGCATGATGTCGGTCGGCTTATTCACTCATATCTGCTACCTGCTGTTACGGGCTACCGCGGTGGAGGGTGCGGAAGGGCAAGGTCAGGAAGTCGGTTTGTTGGCGACGTGGTCGGATTGGTCGCTATTGTTAGCGTTGGGGATGGCGATTGCATTTTTCGTACTTTATCTCCGGCGTCCCGACACGATCATCAGCTTTTTCTTTGTGCCTGCAGTCATGGGAT
>JAPOKD010000519.1 GCA_029977825.1 Planctomycetota bacterium
ATACCGTCCCAATTAACGCTATCCGGCTTTGAATCTGAGGCTTTCGCCGTCTTGGATACCGTGCTCTTGGTACTCGAGGACTTGCTGCTGGCGAGCTTGCTGCTGGCGGACTTGCTGCTAGTCTTAGCCTTTGTTGAGTCCTTATTCGCAGCGATTTCACGTGAGAACAGAGGACTCTTGTGACCGAAACCGGGCTTCCCAGCAGTCTTCCCGGCAGTCTTCCCAGACGCTCCCGAGTTTCTGGTTCCACTGCTGGAACCGCTTTTTCCGATTGATTTCGAATCCTTGCTGAACAGAACATCAAGCAACCCCTTTGAGTCACTCTTGGGCATGTTCTCATGCTGGTGATTCTGGTCTCCCTTGGGCTTTGAACCTGTCAAGACCTGAAGCAGACCTGGACGAGTCTTTCGCGGTTTGGATTGTTTTCCAACTACCTGTTGGATCACATTCTCTTCAGTCGCTAGTACTCCAACCGCCTGCTGGATGCCTGGATCCTCCGCGGCCTTCTGAATGCCCGCGTTCTCCATGACTGGCTGGGAAGCGGGAGCATCCGCTCGACAAAAAGAGAGAAGGGTAACCATGGCAAAAGCCACTAGGCTGGCAGGAAGTCGTTTCCTGCTTTGTTTGACGCGGTCCATGCGTACATCTCGCGGTGAATGCGGAATCGGATTGTCTCATCGTGGAGAATCGGCAGGTCTTATTGTTCCTGTTGAACAAATTTTGACGATTAGGCAGATTCCAAAAATAAATCCGATCAGCAATTTAATTCCGTCCAGCTAATTTCTTCGTCCATGGGGCAAGCCGTGAAGGCGGTTGAGAGAATGGGGATGCCGAATGGTACATTTACTGTTCCAAAGCACTGGACTCCTGAGGACAATTCCGCAGTCACAACATGTGACCCATGGCCCAAATCGTGAAACCAAGTCAAACTCACGTGAAACACATCATTTGTGGAAATGCAACATGAATCGGCGAGAAAAAATTGAGGCAATGCTCGAGGACGACCCCACAGATATGTTCCTCCGATACAGCCTTGCGATGGAATTGCGGACTGAGGGGGATCACACAAGAAGCCTTGCTCAGTTGGACGAATTGATGAAGGAGGAACCAGCCTGTGTGCCAGCTTTTTTCATGGCTGGACAACAACTGGTTGATCTTGACCGCATCGACGCAGCTCGAACCGCTCTCCGAAATGGAATTGAGGAAGCTAGAAAGCAAGGCGACGCCCATGCAGCAGCGGAAATGAGCGATTTTTTGACTTCTCTGGGCGATCTGGGCGAATTGTGATTCACCCACCGAGAGCGGTCACGGATGCGGCACCCAGCGTTACTCATCCTCTATTTCGCGTACCACTGGTTCTATTTCGCGTACTTTTGGGCAGTCCTAGCCACTTTTTAAATATTTCAAGCGAGTCTTCACTTGGGTGCTGAACAATCCACAGCAATTGTGCTGAGAACTATTGAATTCAGCGAGACCAGCCTGATCGTCACGCTACTGACTCGTGAATTTGGGCGGGTCTCTGCCATGGCAAAAGGAGCTCGCCGGCCCAAAGGTCCCTTCGAAGGCGCGCTTGACCTACTAGCCGTTTGTCGTGTAGTCGTTCTAAGGAAGAGTTCTGATTCGCTGGATCTGCTAACCGAAGCCAAGCTTCACAGGCGGTTTCGTGGCGGTGAACGATCACTCGAACGTGTTTATGGTGGCTACTACATCGCTGAGATGCTGAGGCTGCTGACGGACGACCATGACCCCCATCCGAACGTGTACGACCTGACTATCCGAACTTTGCAGCAAATTGATGGCATTGGAGAAGTTGCTTCTTCATTGGCCTATTTTGATGCGCAGCTTCTGAGAATGCTGGGGCATTCCCCAGGTACAGATCGCTGTACTGACTGTGGGAGCGGAGTTTTCGGGTCCAGCCGGATTGCATTTTCCCTGTCGAGCGGTGGCATCGTCTGCAATCAGTGCCGCGGTCGACAGCGTCAGACCATTTCTGTGCGCGGTGGAGTGATCAAGGAAATCAAGAGATTGCAAGCAGCGGATGCAGAGTTGCCGACGAAAGTTCCGGCAGAGTTGTATGGCGAACTGCGCGCCATTTTGAACCGATACATCCAAACAGTGGTTGGTAGCGTACCTCGCATGCAACCATTCCTACCCTCCGTGACGAGAACGGAAACGAACGCATGATGCGAAAAAATCAACGGATTGATTTTAGAAACACTAACGTAAGACGAAAGCACCAACAGTTGTGTCTTTTCGTCTTGGCAGCCAGCATCTGCTGGTCGGGAGGATGTCGCACGCTACTCGGGCGGAAGGGTGCGACCACACCTGAAAGTGCTTCGCCTCAGGAGCCCGTCTCCCAGCCTGATCGTGTGGCCGACGACGCATCGGACAATCCAGTCGCTCAGGTATCCGCCGAGTCACCGCTGACCACCGCTCCAACACTGACAGCCCAACCGGAAGCCGAGTCAATCAACGAAAAGGTGACAGAGACAACCAAACAGGTCCTCAACATGGTCACGGGGCGCGAGCAGGAAAATAGTGTTCGCGGAAAAGAGCTATACCTTGAAGCTGACAGTCTATTCCGTAGCGCAGATTCAAAAGTCGGTGACGAGCGCATGGACACCTTCCTTGAAGCGGCCGAGCTATTTGGCAGTGCAGCGGAAGCAGCGCCGAGGACCGCATTGGAGCAGGATGCACTTTTCATGCAGGCAGAAAGTCAGTTCTTTGCTGAAGACTACCGAGAGGCAACGGAAACCTACCAGACTCTCCAGAAGAATTTCCCCCGTAACCGACACATCGACCGAGTCGCCGCACGCCTCTTTTCCATCAGCGATTACTGGATCAACCGGGTTGTGAGTGAAGAAGAGTCGTGGATGAATTTCAACTTCACAGACAACAAACGTCCCATCTATGACATGGACGGCCATGCCATACGGGTTTTGGACCAGATTCGCTTCGATGATCCCACAGGACGCCTCGCTGACGACGCCACGATGCGGGCAGCAAGTGAATATTTGAGACAACAAAAATACGCCGAGGCAGACGAGTTTCTAACCGATTTGAGAGAGACCTTTCCGGATAGCGAACACCTGTTTCTGGCACACATGCTGGGTATTCAGTGCAAGCTTGAGTTGTATGCCGGGCCCGCATACAGCGGTCTTGTGCTGGAGGATGCCGAAAAACTGGTTCGGCAAACACGAGACCGTTTTCCCGACAAAATGCAGGATCCCGCCAATAGCGAGTCCGTTGCGAAGGCAGCAGCCGAAATCGCTTACCATCGGGCCGGCAGATATGCCTTCCGAGCCAAGTATCGAGAACGGCAAAAAAAATACGGTGCAGCACGTGTTTATTACAACCTGCTACTGAAAGAGTATCCCAACACACCTCAAGCTGAAACTGCACGCACACGTCTGGCTGCGATCGAACAGTACCCAGACGTTCCAAAACAGCGGCTCAGCTGGCTGCAAAAGGTCTTTCCCGATCAAAAACAAACCACTCCACTGGAAACCAAGCAGCAATCCACGGATCAGTCTGAGACAAAACTTCGATGAGAGATGCAGTCTGGAATTTGTCGACACCTTCTCGTTCGGCGGCGGCCTTGCTGCTGACTATGGCAGCATTGACTCTTCTGTCGGCGGGTTGCGTGACTTACCGCTTTGGCTCCGCAGCTATGTTCCGGACGGGCATTCGAACCGTTCACGTACCTATCGTTCGCAACGATACCTTCCGGCATGATCTTGGAATCCGACTGACCGAAGCGATTACAAATGAAATCGAGAATCGCACCCCGTACAAGGTGACGGGTGACCCCAATGCTGACAGCACACTGACTTGCAGAGTCACGCGTCAAACAAAGCAGGTTCTTTCAGAAGCCGACACCGATGATCCTCGCGCCCTTAATGCAGTGATTTCAGTCCAGTCGAGTTGGGTCAGTAGAGAAGGAGAGCTACTGATGCAGAATAGTGTGGTCCCAAGCGATGACATCAGCATCAGCGTCGCTCAGGAAAGCCGTTTCGTCCCGGAAGCTGGCCAATCTGTTGGGCTCGCGACTCAAGCTGCTATTGAGCAAATCGCCAACTCCATCGTGTCTCAAATGGAACTTCGATGGTGAGCAAAACATGGCACCTGGGAACGCGGCAACTGACGATAGAACAGTCGCCACTGGTAATGGGCATCCTCAATGTCACTCCCGATAGTTTTTCCGACGGTGGCAAATACGAAACGTCACAAGTCGCGATCGAAACAGCTTTGCAAATGCAAAGTGACGGTGCAGACATCATTGATATCGGCGGCGAGAGCACACGACCCTACAGTGACCCGGTCGGGGTGAACGAAGAAATCGACAGGGTGATTCCTGTCATCGAAGGCTTGGCACCTGAGCTCGCAATTCCCATCAGCATTGATACGAGTAAGGCTCGCGTTGCGGAACTTGCTTTGCATGCAGGCGCCGAAATACTTAATGATGTGTCAGGATTGGAAGGCGATCCCGACATGATTGGTATCGCCACAAGCAGTAATGCTGGACTGTGCCTGATGCACATGCAGGGCAATCCACAAAACATGCAGGACAATCCTTCCTATGAAGACGTTGTTGGCGAAATCATAAAGTACTTGATAGCGAGGCGAGATTTTTGCCTTGCAGCCGGTATTGATGTGCGACGCATCTGCCTTGATCCTGGAATCGGATTTGGTAAGACGCATGAACACAACCTTGCGTTGCTCAGGAATGCCGCACGC
>JAPOKD010000677.1 GCA_029977825.1 Planctomycetota bacterium
AGACTAAAAACAACAATGCAATTCGGGGCAACATGATACTGACCTGATGAAATGGGATACGCACAGCAGCATACCCCATCGACCGCTACATGTCTCATGGTTTAATCCACAAACCTATCTGGACGAACAAGTTTCCAATACCTTCTTTCACCGCTCTTTGCGACCAACCGTTTGTTTAAGCACCGCAGGCTCCGGTACACAAACTCAACGCATAATAAACCGCAGCCCCGTCGAAAAATCGCATAGCTATCCAACCTAGACCGATTGGCATGACTAGCCCATCAAGAACCGCTTATGCGCTCCTAGCAGACTGCCACTATTGATGCGGTCCTGACCGGCCATTGCCTTCATCGCTGAACCAACAAACATGCGGTGTGTATTGGCTGCACGTCTGGCCAACATCGATTTTCCGATGGAGTTCTTACGCCTGACCAAATCCGCACCATGTTCCCAACTAAGCTGCTGACTGCCGGCGCGAACAGGGAACCCTCCACAACACCAGCGGAGGATTGCCACCTTGAAAAAAATTGCAAAAGACCAGCGTTTCGCCAGTATAAGCCGTAATCTTTCGACTACCGATTTTGTTAACCATCTCGGTTGCGCATGTGATCCGCAGTGCGTTGAAAGTAATTCACCAAAGTTGACTGAAGACGTTCCGCCACAACCAACTCCTGAAGCGCAGTTTCCATGCACAGCAGCCACTGGTCACGCTCATCCACGCCGATCGGGAACGGCAGGTGCCTCGCCCGCAGTCGTGGGTGTCCATGTTCACTGACGTACAGAGGGGGTCCACCAAGAAACCCGCTTAGGAACTTGTACAATTTGTCCGCGGAACCAGTCAGTTCAGCCGGGTGCAAATCACGAATTCCCTTGGCCTCCGGAAGCTCATCCATCAGTTGGTAAAACCGGTCAACCAAAGCACGCAAACCGTCGGCGCCTCCCACTTGCTCGTAAAGTGTCTTCTCATCCATTGCTTAATTCGTCTTCCAGCAGGAATCCTCGATCAATAACTTGCCCAGTGGCAGCGTAAAACCTCGCGAACTGGAACAGCAGGTACGCAGGAAAGGCAGAAACCCGCGTCACACACCGAGTCGCGGGCTATTACCATAGAGCAAGTGTTCTGCCACCGAAACTGCGGGTACAGCGGAACATCGCAACCAGCGCCCGTTGACAAGCAACCACATTTCAAGCCTCCTTTAACCACGTGAACCTTGCGCCCGTTATGAAACTTCTGCCACTGAAAAGCATGCCAGTTCTGTTGGCCCTCGTTCTTCTTTCAAGTCCCGCCAACACAGGGGAGCCCATCTTCACGACCCAACCAGAGCTGGTACTAAAAACTGGAGCAGGCGAAGGTCCTGTCTGGCACCCACAACTCGGTTTATTGACTAGCGGCGACGGAAATATCAACCGCTGGGATCTAGAAGGCAAAACGTCGGTCTTCCGGGATGGCGCGGGATCCAACGGCTTGCTCTTTGACCGAGATGGGCGTCTCATTGTCTGCGAGAATCGCAAGCGTCGTGTGACTCGAACGAACGCTGATGGAACCATCACCGTGCTTGCTGATTCCTACGAAGGTAGCAAATTCAATCAACCAAATGATTTAACCATCGACTCACAAAATCGCATTTACTTTTCGGATCCTCAGTATGGCGACCGATCAGGAATGGAAATGCGGGACAAAGACGGGAAGTACGTAGAAGGTGTTTACAGGATCGACCCTGACGGTTCCGTTACGCGAGTCATCACGCATGAGGTTGACCGCCCCAATGGACTGATCATCACCCCCGACGATCGATACCTGTTTGTCGCTGACAATAACAACGGCCCCGGAGGGAGCCGGAAATTGTGGCGTTTTGAGATGAGCACCGCCGGGCGTGTGATCCCCAGCTCACAAACTTTGATCCACGATTGGGGCACAACACGCGGGCCCGACGGAATGAAACTCGACACGGCAGGTCGGTTGTATGTGGCCGCGGGTCTTAACCGACCCAACCTGCCTCAGGAAACGGCCACCAAGCCAACTGCCGGCATCTATGTTTTTTCCCGCAGCGGAAAACTGCTGACTTTCGCACCCATTCCCAGAGATGAAACCACCAATTGCGCCTTTGGCGCCAGCGACGGGAAGACGTTGTTTGTTACCGCAGGCGGAACCCTCTGGAAGATCGGCACAACTACTTCCGGGGCCAAAATCAAATAAATGCTTTCGAAAACTGCAACACAGACGGACTGGAACAGTTAGGGGAAAAACGAAGTATTGCCAACGGATCGCCAACAACAGTGCCCACCGGTTACCTAATGTAATTTTTTCGGCGGGGGTTCGCAGAACGCACATCAGCAGCGACACTACCGCACGAACGCCACTCAATCCCAATACGTGTTAGAGCACATGGCTATCCAATGGTTCCCCGGGCACATGCACAAAGCCCGCCTTGAAATGCAGGCCACCCTGCCCAAGGTCGACGTGTTGATCGAGGTTCTTGACGCGCGCATTCCCTATTCCAGCGAGAATCCCATGCTGGAGGAACTTCGCGGCAACAAGCCGTGCCTGAAGGTGCTTGCCAAGAGCGACTTGGCCGACACGGCACGGACCGATGAGTGGGTTGAGTTCCTCGACCAGATGGACAATGTGCGTGCTCGCGCAGTGACGACAACAGACATCCCAACCATCAGGCGTCTGAAGCACTTAGCTGCACGCATGGTGCCACATCGGGAAGGCCGGACTGTGACTGTGATGGTGGCGGGAATACCCAACGTAGGAAAATCGACACTCATCAACGTGCTGGCTGGCAGAAAGATCGCCAAGACCGGCAACACGCCCGCCGTCACGAAACACCAGCAACGCGTACCAATCGGCGACAGCATTACGCTGCTGGACACACCGGGAGTCATGTGGCCAAACGTGGAAAACCATAATAGCGGGTACCGACTGGCGATTCTCGGATCAATCAAAGAAACGGCCATGGATTACACCGACATTGGGTTCTTCGCCGCCAGATTCATGGCTGAAGACTTTCCCGAACGCCTGCAGGAAAGATATCAGCTTGAAGTTCTGCCAGATTCTGAATTGGAATTAATCGAGGCCATTGGACGAAAACGTGGATGCCTTGGCAAGAATAATTCTGTTGACCTCGAACGAGCGTCACGCATTCTGGTCACCGAATTACGCTCTGGAGGCATGGGATGCCTCACGCTGGAAACACCAGAATCCATGAAGCACGAGAAACATCGCACTGCGATCGAAGTAGCAGAAAAAGCTGAACGTATGCGTGAAAAAGACGCAAAACGAAAGAAACGTTTCCGTGACAAACAGAGGGCGGCCCGAAAAGCACGAGAACACGGTAACTAGCCTACCCTTGAAAAAGGGTAATAATACACTCGAAAGAGTACCTGCCGCCGGAAACTCGTTTCTGCGGCTGACAGGTTGTACAACAGCATCAACGGAGCGTGCTCCTTTGGCACTGCCGACACTGACCGAACCAACGTGGATTTTTGAATGGATGATTATTTTCAGTGGTTGATGCTCCTGTTCGTAATCATCACCACGATTGTGCGTGCCGTAAAAGGACGGAAGGTGAAAAAAGTACGCGAGCAGTTGGCAGCTGTCGCACCTCTGATCAACGCATCGGTGGATGCTGGACGACGCAGCATCAGCGGTAAAGTTGAAGGGGTACCATTCAAAATCAAATATGAACCCGAGGTTGAGAACTCTCCTGCACGACTTGATTTAATTTTTGAAAAGAGACTGCCTTTCAACCTTGAGGTGGCGGAAAGGATCACGCCGTTTGA
>JAPOKD010000008.1 GCA_029977825.1 Planctomycetota bacterium
AAATGCGTACCGGCCCGTGAGAAAAGCTGCCCGAGTTGGTGCACACACACTGTGTGTATAGAAATCGTTCAGACGCATTCCCTCAGTGGCAAGCTGATCAATGTTGGGCGTCAAGGCAGGATTCCCACCATTGAAACCCGGTTGGTTCCAGCCCATGTCGTCTGCAAGAATGAAAACAATGTTGGGACGTTCTTCGGCCAGGACTTGCGTGTGGAGCACGCTCAGTATCAGCAGGAAAAGATAACTGCATCGCATGGTGGATTGGTATTTCACGTGGGTTGTACTTCGTGTTGTCTTATTCGCTTCTGCTTGTTGGGCAATGAACCAAATCAAACTGTTGGAGAGTTGGCTTTGCATACCTGTGCGTCGGGCCAAGATTCAGCTTCTCGTCTCATTTTGAAAACCCTTGGTCAGCAAACACTGCACTCATCTGCGAGCACCGCACTCATGTTCAGGGTATCAAATGATGTTTTAAGCAGTTCGAACAGCGTAGCGAATTTGGCTGCAAACCACACGAAAACTGCGCTGAACACATGGCTGCTTCCATATTCTAATGATTCGAGTTGGAAATGTGATGGTGGCGTTGATGAAACGCTTTTAAAAAAATACCGGTGCTGGAAGAGTTTATGCGAGCCTGTGCAGAATCATTCAATGTCAGAACACGCAAAATTTCCTGTACGCGATTGATAACGGGACCCACTCACAACATCGAGTCACGGCCCCATGAAGGCCTTCACTTTCCTGTGCAGCAAAAAAACGGAATTTGATGGGGGAATATGAGAACGGATAGGATCAACCCTCATTGTGATTATTTTGAACAACCTGCCGGCACATACAAAGTCTTCGTGATAACACGTTGGTTCATAAAGAATTCAGATCTGGCATGGAATCAGGGGCAGCAAAGCAGACTATCAAGGTAAATGGAAATTTGAATGGTGGTCTCTGGTAGCCATCAAACAGTGATTTTCAAGTGTTTGCTATTTTGCTTGACGCAACAGTAATTCGTCAATTTCCTGCTTGGTACCAATGCTGTTTTGTGCTCCCCTGCGCGACGCGGCGATCGCACCTGCCACATTTGCGAACCTGACGGCGTCGAGTAAGTCGTCGGTTTGCGCCCATCGAACGGCTAATGCTCCAGCAAATGCATCGCCAGCTGCGGTTGTGTCGATGGTATCAACCGGGATTGCGGGCACTAGCACTGCGTTTTTGTCTTGAAGTAGTAACGCACCTTGCGATCCCATCGTGATCACAACATTTGTCGCGCCGAGGTCTTGAAGTTTTTTTGCTGCGGTCTCGGCTTCAGTTGTGTTGGTGACCGGCAATTGTGTCAGTGCAGCCGCTTCAGTTTCGTTGGGACAGATGAGGTTGACTTGCAGAAACGATGGAATCAAATCCACGGGTGCAGGTGCCGGATCAAGAACCACACGCACGCCATGACGCCGGGCAAGGCTGATGCCTTCGAGGATGGTTTCGCTGGGAGTTTCTAACTGTACCATCAGACAGTCGGATTCTTTGATCTGTGTTTCAGCAGCTTGAACGCTGTTGGTGGAAATTTTTGAATTTGCCCCCGGAATCACCATGATCGAGTTCTGTCCAACCGAATCAACGGCGATCACAGCAAGTCCACTTGCGGTTCCGGGAAATCGGTGAACCGCGTCGCAATCCACTTCATGCATTTTCAGATTGTCAACCAATCGCGTCGCAAATGCGTCATCACCCACGCCACCAAGCATCGCGACATCACCACCTGCCAATGACGCTGCAACCGCCTGATTGGCACCTTTGCCACCACAGTACTCATTTGAAGATCGGGCAATGAGTGTTTGCCCCGCGACCGGAAGGGTTTCACAGCGAAGTACAAGGTCCATATTAATCGAACCAAGAACTACGATTCGGGGTGAGGGTGCGTGGTAGCGTGAGTGCGATTTTGATGAGTTCAAGCTATTTCTCTATTGCCGCGTTAGCGTTGTTTGCCGAAATCAAATGGACGTTGAAGTTTGCGACGGTGTTGTCCGAAGTCTCTCACATACGGATCGTTCATCACAGAACGTTTCTGGCTGGAAGTGTTTTTCAAGAATGCTCTGCTACTGCTGTGTCTTTCGTTTCAGGGTAGCTTGGTGTCGGAACGCGAAAATGCGTCATTCTTTAGTTTCAATGCCCTGCGTGGTGTGTGATAGTATCTGAGTTGCCGCGATAGTTTGCCCAGGATTTGCTGGTGATCTCTTGCGTTTTTCAGGTTTTCGTTTGTCTTGCTCACGAGATTCCCAGAAATTGAGAGTGAGGGGCGCGGTCAGTTTATGGGTGTGATGTGATAAGCGAGTTCGCGCTTTTCTGCTCGCTCCGCAGGGGCTGGTCGCGTGTTCCTGTCTGCATGCGGTGGGAAACTTGGTGCCTCGACCGCCAGTGGGTTGCCGAAAAGCATGGTGTTTCTCAAAAAGCATGGTGTTTCTCAAAAAGCATGGTGTTTTGCTCAAAATCGGTGGTGCGAACCTGTATCATAATGCCCAACCGGTCGGGTCGGCCCGGGGTCAGTGATCGTTGGAAAAGGGGGTATCGCTGGGGCATCGATGTTTCATGCCAGATGCCGATAGCGGATCGTCGCTGATAAGCGAATGGCGCGGCTTTCCCGGATCAGATTCATCGCAGCTAAGATCCACCACAGTTCAGGCTCACACAGGGTGTCCTCACAGGAGTCGAACATTCCTGTCATCGTCGGGGGCTGAAAAACTGTTTGTGTTTACAGTCGTGACGGTGCCCGCGTGATCGACCTTTTCGCTTGCTTGACCTGATTAACGGCAAATACCAATCAAACTGGCAGTAATTCATGACAGAGCAGACAGATGACATTTTGGCCGTGGAGAAACTTGGCCAGGCACGTGACGCGATCGTTACCGAATTGCGAAAAACGATTGTCGGGATGGACGATGTCATCGATGAGCTGATGATTGCGATCTTCGCGCGTGGTCATTGCCTGTTGGTGGGGGTGCCCGGTTTGGCGAAGACGTTGCTGGTAAGTTCGCTCGCACAAACGATGTCACTTTCTTTCAAGCGTATCCAGTTTACCCCCGACCTGATGCCTTCAGATATTACGGGAACGGAATTGCTGCAGGAGGATCCCACGACTCATGAACGGCGTTTCAAGTTTCAGAAGGGGCCGGTCTTTACCAATCTGTTGCTCGCTGACGAAATCAATCGGACGCCTCCCAAGACTCAGGCTGCACTGCTGGAGGCGATGCAGGAAAAACGTGTTTCGTCGGGTGGTGAAGAGTTTGTATTAGACAAGCCGTTCTTTGTTCTTGCGACTCAGAATCCAATTGAACAAGAGGGGACGTATCCCTTGCCTGAGGCACAGCTAGACAGGTTTCTGTTCAACGTGATGGTCAAGTACCCGAGTCGGAATGAAGAACTCGATATCATGCGTAGCGTGACCAGTGACGACGAGCCGGTGTTGAACAAAGTCGTGGATGGTCCGATGATTGAGGAGTTTCAGCATCTCGTGCGACGGATTCCGGTCGCGGACCATGTCTTTGAGTATGCAGCTGCTTTGGTGCGGGCAACGCGTCCTGACGAGCCAGACTCGCCAGAGTTCGTGAAAAAGATGATGTCTTGGGGGGCTGGGCCACGTGCTTCTTTGAACCTGATTCTGGCTGGAAAATCCCGAGCAGCTCTACGCGGACGGTGTCACGTTTCCATTGAGGACATCAGGGAGTTGTGTCTGCCCGTTCTGCGGCATCGTGTCATTCCAAGCTTTGCGGCACGTTCAGAAGGGATGGCAACAGATGACCTGATTGAAAAACTTGTAGCAGAAATTCCTTCTGACGAAAAACTGCTCTCGCGGACGACAGGCTGAATCAGATGTCGGATCAGGAGACACATGCCAGTTACCTCGATCCCGAGGTAATGCAGAAATCAGGGAATCTCGAACTCATCGCACGTGAGGTCGTTGAAGGTTTGCGAGTAGGTAGCCATCGCAGTCAGTTGCGTGGATTCAGTACCGAGTTTGCTCACCACCGGCAGTATGCTCCAGGTGATGCTTTGCGTACTCTCGACTGGCGAGTGTACGGGCGAACCGATCGCTATTACACAAAACTGTACGAGGCCGAGACGAATTTTGATTGCTATCTGCTGCTGGATGCCAGCGCGTCAATGAGTTACGCATCGGGCAAGGTTAGCAAGCTTGAGTACGCAAAATTTCTGGCCGCGTCGCTGGCTTACCTCGTGCTCAAACAGCGGGATTCCGTGGGGATATCGATCTTTGATTCAGAGGTTCGGGCCTACCAGCCACCCCGGTCAAGTATGAGCGTGATTCTGCAGATTGAGAAGCTGTTGCGTGATATCAAGCCTGTGCCCAGGACCAGTCTTGCGAAACAGTTGCATGACGTGGCGCTGATGATGAAACGCCGCAGCCTTGTTGTGGTGATTTCGGATTTGCTGGCTGACGTTGATGATGTTCTTGCAGGACTTGAACACCTCCGCTTTGATGGTCACAACGTGGTCGTCTTCCATACCCTTGATCCCTACGAACTTGAATTTCCGTTTCAGGGTGCCTGGTGTTTTGAAGGGCTTGAGTCGGAGGAGCCGTTGACGACGCAAGCGGAGCGGATTCGAGAAGATTACCTCGTAAGTTTAAAGGAATATCTTGAGGCGATTCGCAACGGATGTCTGGCCAGTCAAGTCGACTACACCACCGTCGATACATCGCGTCCGTTGGGTGACGTCCTCGGTGAGTTTTTCCACAAGCGTCAGGAAACGTTTGGTGGTCCCTCGGCGGGAGAGCATGGATGACATTTCTTAATCCACTGATCTTGCTGGGTGCGCTCGGCATCGGGCTTCCTATACTGGCGCATTTGATCAATCGTCAGCAGATCCGGCGGACTGATTGGGCGGCGATGCAGTTTTTGAATCGCAGTGTGCGTGTGCGGTCACGGCAGATTCGATTGCGTGACATTCTGTTGTTGCTGCTGCGGTGCCTGGCTTTATTGCTGTTGGTTTTCGCTTTGGCCAGACCTGCGAGTAATAACGAGGATCGGGTCCGTGTTCTGGGGGAGCAGCGTGCGGGTGTCATCATTGCTGTGGATGGCTCGTTCAGTATGACGCACAGCGAGGATAACGCCACGCGATTTGAGAGAGCGATTGAGAAGGTCAAGATAATCGCTGGTGAGGTGACACGCGGTGCTCCTGTCTCACTTGTGTTGCTTGGTGGTGAACACCGGATCGTGCTGCGAAATGTGGCTTACGATGACGAACGGTTTGCTGAGGTTTTGGCTGATCTCAGGCCAGCACCCCAAGTGATGGATTTCAATAGCATCCCTCAAAGCTTGGAAATGCTGGTGCAGGATATGGACGCTCCACAGAAAGAGGTCTATCTCGTCACCGATACTCAGGCAACTGACTGGGGGGATGTCTCAGTTCCGACGTTGGATGCGATGCGAAGTTTGGCAGAACAAGCGTCTTTCTTCCTCATTCCGGTCACAGGAAATGATGACAATCTTGCAGTGACCGGTTTGGATTTGGTGTCTGGAACGCTACGCAACGGGGCTGTAGCTCGCTATCGGGCCACCGTCCATAACTTTGGACGCAAACCGGCTTTGGATGTTGAGGTTCGGTGTCGTGTCGAGGGCGTGCAAATCGACAGCAAACGAATCACAGTGATTTCTCCAGGAACCTCTCAAACAGTATCGCTTTTTGTCCCGTTCTATAACGCGGGCCCTATGCGGATCACCGCCGAGATCTCGGAGGACAAGCTGACTGCCGATAATGTAAGGCATGTCGTTGCAGTTGTCCGTGATACGGTTGCAGTGTTGTGCATTGATGGTTCGGGCGGTGCTGTATCAAAACTTGCGATGGCCGGATTGCTTGCACGAGCAGGCGACGTAAGCGGTGCCGGCATTCGCAGCGGCGGGGAAGAAGGTTACCAGGTGGAAACCGTTCAATGGCCGTCGGTGCCTGGCAAACCGTTTGACGCTTATGACGTAGTCATTCTTGCTGATGTTCCCGAGATTACCCAGCAGCAGTCCAGAGACTTGTTGGATTTCGTACGGCAGGGCAACGGTTTGATCTGGTTTGCCGGTGAGAATGTGAAGGCTTCGGAGTGGAATCGGGTTTCGGACAACGGTGGAAAAGCCTTGCTACCAGCAACACTTGGGGCTGTTGTTGATGCGAGTGATGACCTTGGAGTAGGCAAACCGCTGGCACCAACGCTGCCGGATCATGCAATCTGTCGTCCACTGCGTTCTTTGCCGGAAGATCTGCTCACTGAAACACGGTTTTTGAAACGGATGCAAGTTGAGCTGGCTGCTGCCAGTGTGCCCGTGTTGAGTCTGGCCGGCACCAATGCACCACTGTTGCTTGAGCATTCTGTGGGCAGGGGGCAGGTTTGTATGTTCACAACCTCTGCGCATACGGTTTGGAACAACATGGCATTGACACCTGTATTCCCCATGTTGCTACAGCAGGTTGTGACTTACATGGTGGGACGCGAGTTTGAGCAGCCCAGAATAGTTGGTGATTCGCTTTCCCTGTTTTACGTTGATCAACCTGACGCGAGCGATGCAGTGTTCGATACGCCATCAAAGAAGACGATTGCGGTGCCTGTCAGCGAGCATCGAAATCAGTTTTTGGCCATGCTTGAAAAGTCAGAAGAGTCAGGCTTTTATACCGCGCGCGTCAGTATTCAGACTCCGGGTATGCCGGTCGCCGTCAATGTTGATACTCGGGAATCGGATGTTGCCTGTCTGGATCAGGAGGAGTTGCAGAAGTGTCTGCAGGGAACAGGAATCACAGTGACTGACGACGATGCCGATCTCATGGCCGACATCAGCGTAGCAAGAACAGGACGTTCGTATTGGCGGTTATTCATGATCATTGCTTTGTGCCTGCTGATTGCAGAAAGTTTGTTTGCAGATCGCTTGCAGAGACGAAAACAGTCATGCGAAGACACCAGGCCATCATGGACTCTCAAGCAGGAGAACGCATGAGATGTCTGAGATGTTGTTGATGTTTGCCGAGCGTTGGAAGGTGGAAAATGTATTTTGGGCTCGCCCGCTACCTTTACCATGGATGCTTCTGGTTTTTGCTGCAGTCGCTATTTGGAGTGTTTACCTGTATCGACGATCTGTGGGGATCCGGCCACCACTGCGTTATGCACTCGGATTAGCTCGCTTGTTGGGCCTTTGCCTGATTCTGTCGACACTGTTTGAGCCGATGGTGGTGCTGCGAGAAACTGAAATCCGTCAGCGGACGCTTCCTGTGCTGCTGGATGTATCCGAGAGCATGTCGATACGGGATCCACGCAAACGCCCCGAGGATTTGGTTGATGCGGCACTGGCGTTGAACCTGGTCGATTCCGAAGAAGAAACAGTCGATGTGACGCTCGGTTTGGGGGCCAGGCAACGGGAGGCCATTGCTTCTGCAACACGGCTGGATCTGGCTGCAAGTCTGCTGGCAGAGAATGGCCGACAAACATTGGAAACAATCGGCTTGGGAGCGGATGTCAGATACCATGCATTTGGTATCGACACAAAATTGATTTGCGATGAAAGTTCATTGGAGCCTTCCATCGCAAAAACACTTGCCGCTACCGGGAAGGAAACATCAATTGTTAATGCAATTGAAGCAGTTACCAAATCAGGGGCGACAAGGCCCGCAGGCGTTGTGGTGCTGTCAGATGGAATTGAGACTGGCGTTTCAAGACGCGCTGAAACAGTGCTGCAGGATCTGGGGGCAAGAGAGATCCCAGTTTACACAGTGCCGTTTGGTTTGCCGGATCCGGATGATATTTCGATTCGCAATGTCGTTATGCAGGAGGTTGCTTACTCCGGAGATCGCGTGCCTGTGCGTGTTCAGTTGCAGTCCAAGGGGTATGAAAAAAGGATCGCCAAACTTTCAGTTTTGCTCAATGGTCGTACTGTTTCCAGTCGCAACGTGCGTTTTGAGGGTGGATTGCAGTTTGAAGATATCGATTTTCGTGTCGATATTTATGAGAAAGGGGCCGTGCAGATTGATGTGCTTGTTGAACGTTTTGATGATGAAGTGTCTGCTGAAAACAATCGGCTGACACGCAGCATTCGAGTCGTTAACGAAAAGGTCAACGTCCTCTACATCGAAGGGAATGCGAGATGGGAGTATCGTTACTTAAGAGCAATTCTGAAACGTGATCCGCGGATCAATGCGACTTTCATTGGTTCCAATGTGGGGCCTGAGGTTGCACGTAATTCGAATGAGCATATCGATCGCTTCCCGAACAACCGTGAAGACGCTTTTCAGTACGATCTGGTCATTCTCGGAGATGTGGAGGCAGACTTTTTCAGCGACGATGAACTGAATCTTCTGGAAGAATTGGTGCGTGATCGTGGAGCCTCTCTTCTGATGCTTTGTGGTCCGATGAGTTCACCCGGTTCTTATGCTGGAACCCCGGTTCAGGCGATGCTGCCTGTAAGATTTGAGTCTGATTCGACGTGGGAAGAAGTCGCGGAGTCAGTCTATCCGGTGCTGACTCCTGAGGGGCGGAGCAGTCTTGTAATGACACTTGAGAATGAAACGGAGCTGAATGACCGCATTTGGAGCCGCATGGCACCGATGGATCACTTGCCGCCGTTGCTCGGTCCCAAGGCAGGTGCGACGGTGCTTGCCGTTTTGTCGGACAGCATCGATCGTGAACAAGGTTATCCGCTAGTTGCCTGGCAACGGTACGGGACTGGGAAGTGCATGTCGATTGCTACCGACCGTTTGTGGCGGCTTCGTTACAAAACCGGAGATAAATACCACTGGCGAGTCTGGTCACAGTGTATCCAGTTCATGACGCTCTCAAGGCTCATGGGTGAGCACAAACGGATCCGGTTGGAGACTGACCGCTCCATTTATCCAGCTGGAAGTCAATGTCGTATTTATGCACACGTCCTGGACGAGAACTTTGACCCGGTGGTTCAGTCCAGCTTTGACGTATTCGTTACTGAGCTCGGCGGGCAACAGAAGCGTGAACGCCTCAGTCTCCGTCCTGACCGCTCTCACCCCGGACTGTTTGAGGGATATTTCACTGCCACCAGCTCGGGACGTTATCGACTTGAGTCCAATGAAAATGACGAGCCGATCAGCAACACGACTGAGTTTCAAGTCGCTGACGAAAACCGAGAACTGGCCAATACCGACCTGGATCTTGAAAACCTAAAACGCATTGCCAGCCTGACCGGTGGGGAGTGTTTGAGCATACAGGAATTTTCAAAGCTGGTGGACCTCGTTGACCAAAAGCCCGTAACGACCACCGTAATTTCCGAGCGGTCGCTGTGGGATAATGGTTGGATGTTGGGATTGCTTGTAGGGCTGCTTGGGCTTGAGTGGATACAGCGAAGGAGGCATGATTTGCCATGACCAGCGTCCCATTCAATCGGTTGGAAAAGCTCGACACGCGTCTTCGTAATGCGTGGTACCGAAGCCAGATTTTGCATCTGGTTGCGGGCGGGTTGGCATTCTTCAGTTGGGCAATCCCGTTATTTTTGTCAGGCATCTTCGTCGACTGGATGACCTACATGCCGGCCGCGGGACGTGTTGGAATTGTTGCCTTCATTTTGGGGGTTTCGCTTTATCGGGCATGGCGTTGTGGATGGTGCAAGCTGCAATTCTTTGACGCTGTCGCTGTCGCTTTGAAGCTGGAATCACATCACGGCGAGCTCAATAGTCTACTGGTGTCAGCGGTACAGCTTCGGAACCAGAGTTTGGGTTCCGGTGGGACATCTCAGATGCGTGACCATACATGCCAACTTGCTGAATTGTCTGCATCGGGTTTGAGGATTGATCAGGCTGTGCCATTCACTCCCTTGCGACGATCTGTCTCATTTGTGAGCGTACTGGTTGCGGTAGTCGTCATCGTTTCTGTTGTGAATGGACCTTTTTTGGCTGCGGGATTCTCTCGTTTCTTCACTCCCTGGTTGAATGCCGAATATCCAACCTACACGCAGATCAGTATCGCCCCCGATGGCTTGGTGATTAAGGAAGGTGAGAGCGCGTCAATAACGGCTCGGATCAGTGGCGCAGTTCCTCGTGTGGCAACGATCTATCTACAGACAGGGGAAGGCCGCTCCCGTGCGATTGAGCTTGAAGTGGTTGATGGGAAATGTACCTACACGATTGCATCGGCATCACGTGATTTCACCTACCGGATCAAGGCAGGAGATGACCGAACTGACTGGCAGGAGGCCCGTGTGGTGCCAGCACCTCGGATCCAAAATGTTGCCGTCGATTTGAAATACCCTGCATATTTGGAGCGTGAGCAGGAATCTATCGAAGCTTTGACTTTTACGGTACCCGAAGGCACCGGTGTTGACTGGCACATGGTTCTGGATCGTCCAATTCAATCCGCAAGGTTTTACCGTGATGGGGAGGTAGCTGTTGATTTGGATATCGGTCCTGACAATCAAACAATCGCCTTCACGGCAGATGTATCCGCATCCAAGGGGTATCATTTTGTGTGGGTTGATAAGGGACACGGGTTTGAATTCACCAGTCCTCGCTATTTCCTGCAGGTTGCAGCTGATCAGCCTCCGCGAATCGAATTGATCTCGCCATCAGCCAATCTCGTCGCAATGGTTGGTCGCCCGTTGAAGATCACCGCCCGGGTACAGGATGATCATGGCGTTGGATCAGCAGCAGTGGTTTACCGGGTGAACCAGCGTGATGAAGTATCCATCAAACTTGAGGGTGCTGTCGGAAGCGGGCAGGGAGAGCAGGCGATCAACTGGGACTACCGGAAAAGTGAGCCTGATCTGCAAGTCGGCGATATGGTTTCGTTTGCGGTGGAGGTCAGTGATCGCTATCCCAAACCTCTGGGGCCGCATGTTGTTCGTTCCGAGACACGCAGGATTACTTTGCTTTCCCGGGATCAGTACCTTGAGCAAGTTGAAAAGCAAAAAGATCGCTTGCTGTCTCGAGTCCAATCCATTTACCGACAGCAGCGATCGGCACACAAGGTTGTTCGCACCCTTGAACCATCAGCTGAGGGATACGCACAGGCGTGCCAGCTTGAAGCGATTCGTCAGGAAATGGTACGACAGCAATTGAAGGGCATCGCAGGTCAATTGCATGTGCTACTGGGTGATCTTGCTGCCAATGATGTTTCAGACGTGGCTGAAGCAGATTCACTTGAAGCTTTGCGTTTGGCTTTGGTTGGTATTGCTGATACACCAATCGCGGAAGCAGCGAGCCGGCTTCGTGAGCAGTCCGGTGCAGCAGCATTAAGTGAAGCCTCTGGACCGCAGGCTGCCTCCAGTGCGGTGAACACTGCCGCGCGAGACTTGGGGGCATTGGTCATGCAGAGGGGGATCGACGCAGCCCAGGAAGTTTATGCGCGTGAGGCACGAATGCTCGCTGAGACGCAGGCAATGCTGCGTTGGGAATGCATTGCGTTGGAAGCAGGTGCGGATGCTAGTGGGCTTGCGATGCGACAGACTGAGTTGGCAGCGTGGACAACCAAGTTGATAGCGGACTTGCAAGCGGCGATGCGATATCAGCAGCGCCCCCTGGCGGTTCTTCGCTTGATCCGTAGCGTCAAAAATTTGCGAGACGCAGATACGGTTGAACGGATGGAAGCAACGCAGCAAATGATAGTTCATGGTCAGCTGGAAAAAGCGGCCGCCACTCAGGCTGACTTGATGCGAATGTTGCTTGATGGTGAATTCAGTGTTCGGCTCAGTGGGGCCTACTCGATCTTGCTTGAGACGCGCGAGTTGCTCAGGTCACTTGGTGCAACGCAAAGCCAGTTGCGTATCCGCAGCACAGATCTGTCTGGAACAGAATTCAAAGCCCAGCGTGAATCCATGCTTCCGCTCCAGCAATCCCTCCACAAACAACTGGTCACCATGTTGTTGCCAACGGTACCCGCCCCACGCTCCCAACTATTTGATGATCGCTTGCCAAAAATTCCACCGGTAGACCTCCTGGTTGCCAAAGCAGGTGATGCCATGGCAGAAACGCTGTTGAAGCTTCGGGAAGGCGATCAGGTGGCTGTGGTCAGGCAGCAAAGAACTGCGGAGGAAACGCTGGCGGAACTATCGCTTTTGGTGGATAACTGGTCGGTGGAAATCGGGCTTCGAACTCAGGGACTTGGAACCGTCGTTGCGACTTCCAGTTCGAGAATGTCAAGTGTCGAGGACTACGAAGCTCGGATAATTGGCTACCTCGAGAAAACTGATCTTGCCGCAGCGGATGAAAAACCGGTTCAGGGCATCGCGGAATCGCAACAGACACTCATTGACGAATTGGATGGTTTTGTCGCCTCACTGAAGAATCGGGACCAGACAGATCCTGATCCTGATTTGCCTCCGTTTCTTAACCAGCTTCAACAGGCTGAAGATTACCTTCAGCAGTCTGTGCAGGCGCTTCAGGAGAATGATGCTGATTCAGGAATCGCTTTTCAGGAGCAGGCGGCTGATGCGTTGGCCAATGCGTTTGAAATTGTGGTTGCACAGAACGAGAGGTTAAGTCTGTTGCAGGATCTGTTGTTGTTTCAACGGTCCGTGGGTTTTGCAAGCGGTTACATGGAGGATATCGTTGCCGAGCAACGCGACTTGCTGAAGTTGACTGAGGCTTCCCAGATGGAGGCTATGAATCCGGTGATGCCACAGTTCCGTAATATGCTGCGTTGCCTCGAAGATGTTTCTCCTCTATTGGACATGGTTGCAGCAAGGTTGGATGTTGGGACCCCACTGGCCTTCGCGCAGACAGACTTTGAGGATGCAATCGCTGCGATCGAAGCCGGAGACAAGTTTGATGCGGTAGATGCCCAGGGCGTTGCGGCAGAATCCCTTTCAGAAGTCAAGACGATGGTAAGTGACATTCGAAAACAGACTGGCTATGTCGCTGAGATCGTTGCTTTTCTGCATGAGTCGGTTTCCGAGGCGGCGATGTTGCAATTTCGTCAGGATGATTTGCGGACCCGCACCAGTAAAACAGACTTGGGTGGCATGCCCCGAATTCTGGAGATGCAGCAGAAGTTGTTAGCTGAGGCGCAGGTTTCTTCCCGAAAACTGTTCTCTGCCACGGGGATGCCATCGTTGAACGAGCCAGTTGATGTGATGCAGGAGGTGATGGACGCGTTGCAAGAGACTGATGGTGCTACTGCTGCAGAGACAATGGAACTCGTTTCCGCTATCTACGCGGAGAATGCTGAAAGCTTGCTGGCAGTGATCACGATGCTGCATGGGCTACCGTCCATTGAAATTGTCGCTGATAGTGATCCGGCACTGGTTCGGTTGGTTGACGCCCTTGCGTTAGCCAGTGAACAGAAAAAACTGTTGCGTCAGATGCCCGACGCGGACGAGGATTTGTTGGAGCAACTGGCCAGCCAGCAGAGTAAACTTGCGGAGCAGTTGAATGAAATCAGTGACCAGGGAGCTCCCCACTCATTGCTGGCTGAGGCAGCCGGCCAGTTGTCCGATTCGGTCAAGATGTTCGAGGATTCTGATCGTGTGGGTGTCATCAGGCATCAGAAGATTGCAGATGAAAAACTGCGACACTTCATTATTGATCAGGCACTGATACTCGAAACAGCGGCACCTGTAGCTGCCGCAAGTGAGGGTGATGCTGATTCGGGTGAAGGAAGTGATAGCGAATCAGCAGTCTCTGCCGGATTCATTTCCGATTTTGTCAGCGGGGAAACTGCCAAGGATAAACGTTCTGAGTGGAAGGTATTGGGGGATCGCAACCGTGCTGCTCTCAATCAGAACTTTGCACGTGAATTGCCGCTCGAGTATCGGGCTCTTCTGAAGAACTACTATGAAAGGGTTGCAAAGTGACTGCGATCATTTGTCGGCCTCGTAATCACCTGTGCTCTGTGGTGGCTTTGTTGTATGGGTTCCTGCTGATGACCCAGAGCTTCGCGCAGGATGATGCGCCGTATGAAGGTCTGGAATCGGACGATGCCCCGGAACTTACAGAAGAAGCAGAAAAGGCGATTGAACGCGGACTGCAATTTCTGGTTCGCAGCCAGAACAAAGATGGCTCCTGGACTACCGGCAAGAATGATGACTATGCGATTGCCGGTACCAGCCTCGGACTCATGGCATTCATGGTCGAAGGACACTTTCCCGGTTTTGGTCGTTATGGCGACGCGTTGGACCGTGCAAAAGACTATCTGCTCGAGCGTGCTGAGGATTCGCCGACTGGTGCGATGGGCGTCAAGATGTATGAAATTGGATTGTTTACGATTGCCATGTCCGAACTGTGGGGAATGACCAGCGACAAGGAAGACAACCAGCAGATTCAGGCTGCGTTGGAGCGGGTAGTGCAGATCATTCTGCGTTCACAGAGTCCGCTTGGCGGTTGGCGTTATGCGCCTAGACCTGATGCAGGTCAGGACACATCCGTTACTGCGATGGTTTTTGTGTCCTTGGCCTCGGCGAGAGAGGCTGGAGTTCTGGTGCCCAATGACACCATCGAGCGATTGACTGGCTACTTACGTGATCAGGCATTCGATGAACAGCGTGGTGGGTTTGGCTATCAAGGAAAGGGGTACACGCTCGCTTGTACTGCTGGTGGAGCCTATGCGGCCCAACTTGCTGGAAATCGTGATACAGAGTGGGTCCAAGCGGCGCTTCGGAGTCTTGAAAATGATCCCAAAATGTTTTCGCGTAAAGACAACGGGCATTTCTATTACACACATTACTACGCGATGCAGGCGATGGTGCAGGCTGGGGACGAACGGTATTCGAAGTGGTATCCTAAAATACGTGATTCGCTGATCTCGCTTCAACAACCAAACGGATCGTGGCAAGAGAAGGAAGAGGACTATCCTCACAAAACTCCAATGTCAATCATCATTCTGGGGACTCCGAATCGGTACATCCCCGTCTATCAGCGTTAAGTTGGAAGTGGTTCCATGAAGTGTCGAACAGATCAAGTTTGCACCAAAAAAATTCACAAGGACAAGGGTGATTTGAAAACGCAGTGTCTGCTTCCGGTCGCCTCTGCATTGTTGATCGGGGGGCTGGCTGCAGATGCCAGCTCTGCAAACGCGGCCAATCATTTATTCATTCTTTCAGGCCAGTCGAACATGACCGGTGCGGTGCGGGACGCGTTCACACAGCGTGTTCAGCAGCAATTTGGCAAAGAGCACGCAGTGGTTTTGATGCGAATGAAGTCAGGTCGAGGGATTCGTTTTTGGGTTGCGGACTACGTTCAGCCTCAGGAACGCGGTCTTACTCCGAAAAAGATGCGTTCGAATGGACAGGAATACGAGCCACTGAGAGAGGCCGCTATGGGGGCGCTAACGAATGACTCGTTTGATACGGTCGGTTTCGTGTGGATGCAGGGTGAGTCTGATGCCAACAACCGGCTGTCTGATGTTTACGAATCCAGTTTTCTTCAGCTGCTGGCTCAGCTGAAAAAAGATCTGAAGCGTAAGGACATGTATTATGTCATCGGCCGTATCAACGACTATGGTCGCGGCAGACCCGACAATGAGCATTGGCGTCGCGTCAGAGAAGCCCAGGTGCGTTTGGGACAGGTAAAGGGGAATGGCTGGGTTGACACGGATGACCTTAATGGCGGCGATGAACATCAGCCACACGGCGATATTCACTTTCCCCATCATGGCGCCCGTGCGCTGGGGCAGCGTTTTGCTGATAAAGCCATCGAGTTGATTGAAAAACGCAAAGTGCCAAAAGTGAATTGACAGAAAAACCCGGCTTCGAGTCCCCACTCGCCATAAAGAAAACAAACTGAAATACGCTACCTTGCCTTCGTGTTGGAGCACAAGATGAACTTTGGAAATCAAAGCACACGTTATCTGATAGTCCTGCTCACAGGTGTTCTGCTTTTTTCGTGTGTGACTTCGGCATCTGCAAAGCAGTCGGTGGAGATCGAGCTCACACCCCAGGGAAAGCAGATCCGCCAGGTCTATGAGGAGCTGCTGGTTAAACTTAGCGCAGAGGTTATCCAGAGTCTGCCTGCGGAGACGCTGCCGACTAGGGCGGCGTTTGAACAGGCGCGGGGTGATGTATCAGCGTTGTCGGCTCCGTCTGAGAAGGATGGTCCCAAAGCGCATCAGGAATTTCAGAAGCAGAAAAGTGCGGTCGAGGCACATGCACTTGAAGCAGCAAGGGCCGTACTGGCTGATAGCGAGTCGGTGCTCTCTGATGACTCGCTCGATGGCAAACTGATGCGGATTGCCATCTTGCGTCACGGGACTCCGGCAGGTCTGGCTGAATTTGCACAGCAGGGAGAGCAGGAAAAGTCCTTGTTGGACAACTTGCTGTCTGACGATGTACTCATGAAACGGATGTTGATGGCAGGCGGGGCGAACGGAGGCGAGTATGGCGAGGCGATGCAGGTTTATACAGCAATCCTTGGTGCTAGCCAGCGTGCAAGGAAACCCGGTATTCTGCAGAACCTGGCCTTGGGAACTGCGTTGCATCAACCATGGCTCAGTGGCAAAGAACGCGGCAGTGTCAACGGGTTGGTCTTCGCTGACAACGAAAATCCCGACGGGCAGGTTGCCCGCTATTTGCACTATGAAAAAGCTTTTCTTTCGGGTGAGTTGGATCCTGCTTTTAAAGACTTCAATGCGTGGGAATGCCGATTCATTACCAACGACCCCTATACCAACGATGAGCTGACTTGGGCACGTCAGATGCTGCGGAATTTTCGACCGGATCATATCACCAACGAGAATCATTCATGGCGGTATGTCGGGCTCGTGAAAAGTGACCTGCCGTACTGTAGTACAACGCATGATGATTCGCTCGGTACGTCACAGCAACAGGCACTCGCGCTAGGCGGCGTTTGTGGTCGGCGTGCATTTTTTGGCAGGTTTATCACGCGGGCATTTGGAATCCCTGCCCGGCGATCGACACAGACCGGGCATGCAGCAATGAATTTCTGGACGCCCGACGGTTGGGTAGTGCGACTGGGGGCTTGGTGGTCCATGAATTGGTGTGGGCCTCAAGGTGGCCTTGATTTCTATCTTGATTCACGAGCGCGGGAATTTCCTGATATTTACATGCAGGTGTTACGGGCTCAATGGATCGGCGATGCATTTGGCGAAGAAGATGTGAATTTGCGTCAGTATGGCCGCGGTGGTGGGTTCTGGGATGGTTTGGCGTTCTACAAGAAACGTGCCATGGTGGAAGATGCCAATAAAGAGCAAGCGGCTGTTGATGCTGAACTGGCTACACTCACTGAGGACGAAGCCCGGTTACTTGGCGAATCAGATGAAATTCTTGGTCAGTCAGAGATCAAAGAGATTGAGGTTCCCGAGGAAGACCGGAACATCGTCGTTGCTGAGGATGGCACGATTACGGTGCCTGCTGTGGCCTGCACCAGTCCGAGGAACAACAACGACAAGGTTACGTTCCTGCGCAGTTGGGATGACGGCATGCAGATCCATTACCGGCGTCTCGGTGAGAGGCCAGAAATTCTGCGTTATTCCATCGAAGCACCCGAAGCAGGCAAGTACGAGGTCAGCACGCTTGTAGCGACAGTTTCCACGGGTATGAATGCAATCTTTCGAATTAACCGACGTGAGTTGGTTGATGTGAAGCTGCCCTACAGTAAAGGCATGTGGACTCAGAGTAAGCCGCAGGTCATCAACCTGAGGGAAGGAAGGAACTCGATCATGATCACCTTCCGTGCGCCCAACCGTGGTGTCAGTATCAAGCAAATTGAGCTTAAACCGGTTAAGTAGACAACACAATGAAACGAACAGAGGAGACTTGCATGCCCACTGACAATCCCGTTGCTCACGCGCTGATGCGTTCACGCCCGTTGCGTCTGGTTGCGGTGCTGCTGGCCGTTTTTGCGATGCCAGCAGTGGTGGTCAGTGCGGATGAAGCGTCTTTGATCTCTGCAGATAGGATTTCGTCGATACAAACACAACTGGACGAAGCGTCAAAAGCAAAGTCCCCGGCCCGGAAAAAATTGGCCTTGCGTCGAGTAATACGTGCCTGTGAGGAAGTGCTTGAAAGTCACAGCAAAGCGGCCAACCGGTTCCAGATGATGGGAGTCCTGTTCAACAGCCAACAAAAGCTGATTGGCTTGGACAACTCTGCACTGAACCGGAGAAGCCTTCTGGAAACCTGCCGTGAATTGGTCAATGCGCCCAATGAGTATGCAGCAATCCGCCTTGATGCCGACTTGCTGGTTTCCCAGGCTGAGTTGGCGCAACAAGGCGCTGACCCCAAGACACGCGCTGAAGCGTTGCGACCACTGGTCGACCGTTATCGTGATACTGAGGTTGAGGGCAAAGTGATCCGTATCGCGATGTTGATGGCTTTGGAGTTCGGGGATGCTGGTCTGATTTCCCATATGCGGCAGGTCATTGCGGAACGTCTGCCCGGTGATATGGAAATGATCAATTTTCAAAGGGACAAGTTGGCCGGCCAGGTTTTTGGTGCGCCATTCATCGGACGCTTCGAAATGTCGGATGGGACGCCGGTCTGCTTCCCCATGGACTATTTGGGTAAGACCACTGCATTGTACTTCTGGTCCAAAGACAATGGGGGTCTCGAGGACTTACGTGAACTTGCCGATGCGTGGAAGAAGATCAGAACAGATAGTGATGCTGCTGATCGCTATCAGTTTGTCAGTTTCAATCTTGACGAATTACCTGATGCCGGTGAGAGCATCCTGCGGGACTTGGGCTTGGATTGGCCGGCCATTCGCTTGCCGGATGGTCGTGAAAATCCGATCTATAAGACATATGTTCGCGGTGATCCGTTCAAGCTGACCATGGCACCGACCGGCTACACTGCCATGTTCATGTCGGGTGCCGGCTCCAGCGGTCGTGGGACAAAAAGTAAATCCGGGTATGAACGGTCTCTACAGTCTTCGCTTGCACGCGTCTGGACTAAACCGCAGTACACCAGCCAGTTTCAATCCTTGTTGGCCGGGGACTTTCTGGTCACCGACCCGGAGGGTGACTTTGATCCCGCCAGGCCGCCAGAATGGAAGGCGGTTTTGCCGGCTGGGAAAGGCCAGTCACAAGCTTTGCAGCGTGGTGCTTCTGCGGTCCCTGCTAACAGGTTGCAAGCGATTCAGGACTGCTTTGTGAAGGCACCGGAAAGATACCGGCTTACGGCCAGGCAAGTTCAGGCGAATTATGAACAGGCTGATGAGCTTTGCCAGCAGGTGATGGCCGACCATCCGGAGGCTACCGACCTGTGGATGGTCCGTAACCGGAGGATAGTCGCTTTGTTGGGTTTATGGAAAGTTGAAGGCAGCCCTCGTCGATTTGCCGAAGCCTTGAAAGAGGCTGAACACGCATTGGACGAAGGGTATCCCGATGGCACCGATCTGATTGCGCGTCTGTGTGTGACCCGACAGAAATTGCGAGATCCAGATCAGGATGCCGTCAGTGTGATCAGCCAGTTTGTCAGCCAGCAGTCAACGGTCGCTACTGCCAACGCCATTGCTGCTCTCCTCGCACTGGAAATCAGTGATCGGAAACTGCACGAGAAGTACCGCCGTGCGAGCCTCGATCAATATGCCGATGTACCTGCGCTTTGGAATGTTACAGCTTTCTTGTTGGATCGCTATCATCGCTACTGGATGTACCAGCCACCTTTCGTTGCAGGGTGGACCTATGGGCGTCGCCAGGGGCACTTCTTGGCGATCGGCACGCCGGAGGATGCGATGCGTAGCGTCATGTTTGAACTTGAAAGTCTCGATGGCGAGACGCTTAGATTTCCCCAAGACACCGATGGCAAGTGGGCAATCATTGAGTTCAGGCCAGACGCGGTAACCGCTCCACACCTGGCACGCTATGGCACATTCACCCGTGAACGTCCAACGAATGATACGTTGCAGTTCGTGGCCATCCTGAATGAAGACGTGGATGCGGCGCGTGAAGCTTGTGCGAAACGGCTCGAGGAGCAGCAGAAAAGAAAGCAGGCTCCCGATCTGTTTCAGACCATCATCGTCCCTGGTGGTATCAAACACCCGGTCGTGCAGCGATTGGGGATTCTGGCTGATGGGGTCAAACCCGACATTTTGGTCCTCCGGCCTGATGGGACCGTTGCAGCTTTTTTGTCCGGCATGACCATGATTTCCCAGCATGGTAATGCACTTCAGAATTTGATCGAGTGGCAGGATGAAAAGAATGTCGAGAAGGCCCTGGTTGACGGCGATCTTGAACGTGCCAAGCGGCTTGCCTTCACCTACGCGCCAGTTGAGGAACCTGCGGACCCTGACCAAAAAAAGAAACCCGTTAAAAAAATAGCACTTCCGCATCTTCGTGCTCGCACCAAAGTCAGAATGGCTCTGGGCGACCTGGAAGCTGCGAAGACTGACGTGCAGGAGGTTTATCTTGAAGTCAATCGAAAGGCAGGCTGGTTGAGTATGCGGACTGATGATCTGGAAGAGACTGAAAAACTGAAGGTCAAAATCATTGGTGCTACTGAGCAGAGGCAGTAACGCTGACGCGGCGCGGCAAAGGGGCGTTGTAGCCCGCGTCAGGCTTTCATGAAGGTTTGCTACTCCAGTCGTTTATTTTGGCCGCAATGAAGTCGGTGGCCTCCTTTTGCTGCAGAGTGCCTCTGCCGTCGATGGTAAGGGGGCGGCCGAATTCAAAGTGGACGTGTTGGGTGGGGTCGATTCTTCCAAGGTCCTTAAGCCATTTGCCGTTGCTCCACGCGTCTGTTTTAAGTGCAATTGGTATCATGGGAACCTTGGCTTTCATGGCAAGCTTTAGCCCAATGCTGTTGAATTGGGTGGGCTCGAAAGTCAGGCTGCGGGTGGTTTGTGGAAACACAATGACCGAGATGCCGTTTTGCAGTCGCTCTGTACCGGATTGCATCACTGTTTTAAAGTCGTCACGAGGGTTCTCGCGCGTGACAGCGATCGGGTCACGGGCTCGCAGGATATGTCGAAAAACCGGGTAATCGAGCAGGCTCTTCTTGACGACAAAAGTCACATTGCGTAGCGGCTGGATAATTGCAGGCAGCACCATCGTTTCCAGCATGCTCATGTGGTTGCCTACAAACACACACGGTGAATCGAGTGAGCGGATGTGCTCAACCCCACTGATCCTCGCTTGTACGCCAACAGACTCAAGTGACTTGAGTACCTCAAAGCTTGTGCGGCTCCACTCCGGTCCGTCATACTTTCCCTTTTGGGCCACGCGGCTTGAACGGTAAACCTGCCAGAAAAACTGACGATAGAAATTTGCGGTTGGTAAGAGTTGGGAAAACCACGAGGCGGAATCGGGTGCAGTCTGGTAGACGCCGTCATCGAAAGAAAATAATTCTTTCGTTTCAGGCGGATTTTTTGATGACATGATGAGCTGCTGAGCAAGATTGTGTTGAGGGCCGGTCTCGCTGGATGGTGATCCAGAGTTGGCATCTGGTGTGTGTTCGCTGGCTTGAGAAGCTACCGTTGATCTGACACTCAGCTGGCCCCGAGAATCCGTGCTCGGGGAGACTGGTGTGGTGCCGGAATCGGCTGCGGGCGAGAGTCACTTGGGACCCGGGTAGACGGGTGTGATTTTTATGTAACCAAGCAAACGTTTTAAACGATCGCCTTATCGTGTAGCTGTCGCGACTTCGACTTTCGCCCCGGCTTCGTTCTCCACGTTGGTCGGGGTTACAGGATCCGGCTTGGGAGCCGAGGTCTTGTCTGCCTGGCGTTTCTCGCTTTCACGCTCAGTTGTGAGTTGACGCGTCGCTTCCATGGCTTCGGATTTCGCGATTTCAGCCCTGGTTCTCGACTCGTCCAATTGACGTACCGCTTTCAAAACACAGCTCCAGCCCTCAGCTGCTGCTTGCTCGGTTTGCTGAGCAGAGATTTGGATCGCGAGTACGGCAGCTTTTTCCATCTCGATGTCCGTTTTGGTTGCTTCCAGAGCTATTCTGTTCAACTCGATCGCTTTTCGAGTGGCGTTCAGAGAAGCGATTTGATCCGTCAGTGATGATTGGTATCTCGCTGCTTCCTCTTCGGCTCTTGTTGCATTCTGCTCTCGCCTGTTTGCCACTGCAATGCGTTCTTCGGTGGCTTGTTTCAGTTGCTGTGCCTGAGCGATTTCCTGTTTTAGCTCTTCCCTTTGTGCAGCGAGTTCTGCTTTTGCATCGGTGGTAATTTTCTTCGCCAGCTTGGCTGCTGCCATCGCCTCGGTGGCGGCGACTTTCTCCTGTTCAGCGGCTTGTTGAGAGGTTTGTGCAGCCAATTGTTCTTTGATTGCTGCTTCTTTTTCGGCTAGTACAGCTTGCAATGCCCGTTCCGCTTTCTCACGTGATTCTTCTGCTGCAGCAAATTCAGCTTTTGATCTGGCGGCCGCACGGTCAACTTCCTGTTTGATTTTCAGTGCCAGAGCTTTTGCTGTAGCGGCTTCAGTTTTCTGCTTGGCAGCCTGTTCAATCGTTTTTTGTGCTTCAGCAACTTGCTGTTGAAGGGTTCGCTCACGTTGTGCTATGTCAGCGCTGGTTTTGGTGTTTTCGGCTTGCATTTTTCTGGTAGCTGCAAGTAACGCTTCGATTTCCGATTTCAGCTTTTCTGTAGCTGCAAGTTGGTTTGCTGATGCCTCCGCTTCGGCCGCGGCTTCGGCTTTGGTCGCAGTTATTTTTCTCAGCGTAGATTCGCATTCAGCACGCGTTTGTTCCGCAGCCAGGCGTGCTTTTTCCGCTGTTTCACGATCCTTCGAGGCTTCAAGTTGACTTGCTTTTGCGGACGCCAGTCTCTCGGAGGCAGTCGCCAGTTGCCGGCTCGCAGCCTGCTTCTCATCTTTGGCCATTTGCCGCGCTTTGGTGGCGTCGGCCAGTATCTGCTCGGCGTCCATCTTGGATTGAGCGGCAACGTTCCTCATCTCCTCCGCAGCGGCCCTGTCCAAGTTGGCAGCCAGTGTCATTGCCTGGGCATCTTCCAGTGTTTGACGAGCCTCTGATTCTTTCTCATCTGCAGCAATCCTGACTTGCAGAGATTCTTGATGGAGAGCTTCAGCTGTGGCCAGATCTTTTTTTGCTTGTTGAGCTGTTTCCATGGCTGATTTCTGGCTGGCAACAGCTTCAAGCTTCAGCTCTGCTGCGCTGTCACGCAGGTCAGTTGCGGCAGCTAGTTCTCTTGCTGAATTGGCCATGGCCTCAGCAGCACGTTGTTTCGCCTGTACCTCTGCAGCCCGTGCTTTCGCAACCTCGATTTCCTGCTGCTTTGCAATCGTTTTTAGGCGTGCTACTTCTGCCTGATTGCATCCCAAAGCGAGAAATGCGATTAGTGCCAGTGCTGTGTATGGGAAAGTTTTCATTGATCTCTCACAAAAGAACGTTGGCGATGAAAATGAACGATGTGTTGACGAATAATTCCGCTCAGAGTTTCGCGAAGGAAATTCGTTCGCGAAAAAGCAAGAGGCTGCGTAATTTATTTCGGCTACGCAATTCCATCCGGATACGAAAAATATCTTTGTTCGGGTTTTCCCTTCGTAGTGATTGTTTCGGCAAATTCAGTCCGGTTTGAGATAGCGATGAAGAGATCGCCGCGCCAATGAAAAGAGATGCATGTGCGGTTGGCTTGAAGAAAAATGACTGACGCGTGATTATTCGCTTGAGAGCAGGGCACAGCACGGTTTTTCCAATCGTTCATGCAGATCGGTCGTGCTGGAATCATGCAGGTCGTCGTTCGGTTGTGCGCGTTAACGCGAACAGAACGATCTGTCAGGCTGAATTACTCACTTGGGCCACTCACGTACTGGTTTGCCGGAAGCATCAATGAGCCGGAGGTTCCGGATAGAGGCTGTTCCCGGACCCTCACTAACGTCCAGCCTCAGCTGTTGAATCGACTCACTGGTTTCCAGATTGACTTCAATACTTTGCCATGTGCCAGTGGCTGTTACACCAAATGTAATGCGGTGGCCCTTTGGGAGTATTGTTTGCTCGTCCGTCGTGAAAAATACTTCTCCGCCGTTCTTTGTGCCTCCTTTCAATTCAAAACTGAGTTGATAAGGGCCGGGTGGCAAGGACTCGCGCCGAAGGTCCATCGCAATTCCAGGGTCGTCACCAGAGAAATCAAGATTCAGGTTTCCGTTTTCTATCTTTAATTTCGTGTTTTTGCGGGCTCGGATTGCTTTTTTGGGACCCAAGCGGTTGCGATTCTTCATGTTGGGCCGGGCAGAGTCGAATCTTGTCCACTCGCGGTTGCTGTGAACTGGAGCAGAGATCGTTGGGTCTGCAGCCGTGGTGGGTGCGTAGCTTGCCTTGGGGGCGTGCAGTACAACACGGGACATGTCTGTCCACGTTTGGACCATTGCTGCCAGACGCGCGGGGTGCTTGGCGGCGATGTCATTGAGTTCTGTACGATCTTCAGCAAGGTTGTACAGTTCCCACGGTTTGCTCTTGAAACTGACGATTTTCCAATCACCATCTCGCAGTCCGCGATCACGCGAGAACAACAGGTGTATGGGTTTTTGACGGGTAAGCGACTCACCACGAAAGGCGGGTGTCAGCGTGATTCCTGAGATCGGTCGTAAGTTGCGATCGGGCCATTCGTCGGGTAGCTCAGTGTGGGTGATTTCAACCAGCGTCGGCATGACATCGATCAAGTGAGCCGGCTCATCTGTGATTGAACCAGGACTGGTTGTTAAACCGGCTGGCCAGTGAACGATCGCGGGGGTAGAGATGCCACCTTCAAATTGGTTCTGTTTGTAATAACGGAATGGCGTGTTTCGAGCCCAAGCCCAACCAGTTGAGTCGGGCAGCGCAATATCACCGTTGGTGGGTTCGACGTCGAGAATCGGGGGTTTGCGGTCATAGGGGCAGGCACCATTGTCCGACACGAATAAGATCATCGTGTTTTCGAATTCATGATTGGCCCTGAGATCGTTTATCAAGCGACCTATTTCCTGATCAACGCGATCAATCATGGCCGCGAGCGTTGTCATGCGGTTCGCCTCATACTTTTGTCGCCACGGCTCCAGGTCCCGCCATGAGGGAATATGCTCAGGTCGAGGGCTCGGTTCGAGATTCTTGGGCAGCAGACCCTGCTGTTTCTGTCTCTCGACCCTTGCATTTCTGACGATGTCCCAGCCCCCATCATATTTGCCTTTGTATTTTGCATAGTCTTGAGGAAGTGCGTGCAGTGGGGCGTGCGGTGCGTTGAAAGCAACGTACAAATACCAGGGTTTCGCTGTTGTGCGGGCCTCCTCAAGAAACTGCAGGGCGTAATCCACGTCGGCAACGGTTGTGTAGAAATTCGATGCGGGAACAGGCCATCGTTCGCCATTGAGCCGGAAGGTTTTGTCGCCTTTGAAAAAATTACACGCTCCACTGAGGTGTCCAAAGTAACGGTGGAAACCAAAATCTGTGGGTTCCTGTCCAAGGTGCCATTTGCCAGTCATGGCAGTAAAGTAGCCGCCGGATCCTAGAACTTCCGCTGTCGTCACCGCATGATCCATGTTGGTATCACCTGCGGCAATGCAATATTGGCCGGTCAGTAATGAAACCCGGGACGAGTGGCATTTTGCCGTGTTATAAAACTGTGAGAACCGCAGACCGTTGGCAGCCAGAGTATCGAGGTTGGGGGTGTCAATTTCACCTCCGTAGCAACCAATGTCTGAATAGCCCAGATCATCCACCATGATCACAACAATGTTTGGCGGGGTGGCCGCAGACGCGCGGGGCCCTGCCAGCAGCGTTAGTGGTGACACCAGGAGCATTGCGATACAGACGCGAGCACGGATTGATGAGTGGTTGAGCATTTGAGATCCTTGGCTTGGTCTGCTTAAAGTAAGGAAAATTCGTACTGTGAGTCTGGTTCGGGGCCACGGGAACCAGTCCCAGTCCGAAGGTGGCAGGGTTACTGCTACGCGCCATCACGCCGGCCGAGACAACGTTCGAGTCGTACTCTTAAGATGCAGGATTGAACCCTCGCTTATATTGTGGATGACCGTTTCAGGGTGAAGATGTTTCAATGAAAAGCAGTTTCAAAAGAGCAGCTTTGCGCGGCTACTGTTTCTCCATCATCTCCCGTAGTGATGGCACGATCGCCTCGGCCCAGATTTCATGTCCCTCGCGACTCGGGTGCGTCGTGTCAGGCATCATCTCCTTTGAAAGGAAACCTTTCTGGTCAAGGAAATTCGACCCGATGTCCATGTAGGTGACGTTGGAGATGTCCGCGAGGAGATTGGGTAGGTAGGAGTTAAGTTCGATAATCTGTTTTCGATGGGGGTGATCCAGACTCTGCCGCCGGGGAAAAACGCCTAGAACCAGTATCTTCATTTCGGGATACATCTGGTGGAGCTTGCGAGCGATAGCTTGAACTCCTGCAGCTGCCTGTTTGGGTGTGTCACTTCCCCAGCAAATGTTGTTGGTTCCGATCATCAGTGACGCTGCTTTGGGTGGTGTCTTCAGCGCGGGAAGGTGATCAAGACGCCACAAAACATGGTTCGTGCGGTCCCCGCCGAATCCAAGATTCAATGCATTCAGCGGTGCAAAGTGTTTTTCCCAAACCGGCTCGCCTGGCCCTCCTTTATCAAAATTGTTGGTGATTGAATCACCCACCATCAAGAGTTCAATGAGTTTGTTCTGTTTGGGATCATTCGCGGCTTCAATTTCGGCGATCTTCTCTGCGTGGCGAGTGAACCACCAGGACGCCAGGCGTACTTGCGCGGTGGTCGAGGGATGGGAAGCCTGGCCTGGATCCTCAGCATTGACCATCGGCACAACGCTGCCCAGGCACACACTTAACAGACACACATTTAACAGGCACAGAAAATTTGATTGGTAAAGTTTTGTCATTGCTTGGTCACGTCTGTTTTAAGTGAGCGGTTGTGAATGTTGCTGTGTTGGAAATTTGAAAAGTCGTGTGAGCGATTCAGGGTCTGGGCAGGCTGCCATCCTGTCACTGGGTTGAATTACCGTTGACTCCAGCGACCTTTTTCGGAATCAGCTGTTTTTTTTGCGTCTTTGGTGGTCATGTTAGTGAGTCAGGGTCATGTAGTCTTGCAATATGTAAGCGTTTGAGCAAAAAAGCTTGGTCGGATGTGTAGGGTCAAGGAGCGGATGACGTTTTGCTAGCGACTGTTTTCGCATCGCTTCATCCAGGTTTTGGTGTTGTTGTGTTTGGTGTTGTTGTGTTTGGTGTTGTTGTGTTTGGTGTTGTTGTGTTTGGTGTTGTTGTGTTTGGTGTTGTTTGTGTTTGGTGTTGTTTGTGTTTGGTGTTGTTTGTGTGCTGTGCGTCGATTGGCGTTAATGTGTCGGACGTGCGGCGATGCGCCCAAACAGCTTTCTTTTTTGGACTGAGCAATCATGGACGTTTCATCGGAAGTAATTTGGCTTGACAGAGAAGGTTACAGTCAATGCGATATCCCGAAGTTGTGCTTTTCATTGGTGAAGGTTCCAGCTTTTATCGGCCTCGCATTTGCATTCCTGCTTGCAGTGGTGGCATTTGGGACTGTCAGTGCGTTATATGTGATGTTACCCGAAGAATCGGCAGACATAACCATTTTCGTGTTAGTTGGTGGTTTCTTTGCAGTGTCATTTTTTCCCATCATTGCATTCGTTCTCTGGAAGTCCCTGCTGATTTTATTTGGTTCAAAACGCCTTGTGATCGATGAACGCTCGCTGCGTGTTATCACAAGATTCGGGCCCATTTGGTCAACTGTCAAATGTCGGTTGTCAAAGCTTGGCGGATTTCGGATTGAAGATCCGCAAGGACAGCGATCTCAGCTCGCCATCGAATACTCCAATCTTATGGCGGTTCAACATGATGGCAGAACCGTCCCGTTGCTCCGCATGTTCGCCAACGAGATTGTAGGGCAGCTTGTTGATGAGTTGCCGCAAAAGATCGAGCAGGTCACTGGTGAGTTCGCCAGTCTTGGATCGCGAGCAATCCAAGCAGAGGATCTCACCGCTGAACTTTCGGCGCCAGATCCGTTCAGGATTCAAGAACGAAGTGAGAAGCCCATCGGAAGTGGCGTTTCGATTGAGGCTGAAGGGCGAGGGCAGTTAATTAAGATCCCCGCGTTGGGACTACGGAAATCAACTTCACGAGTGTCGGCCTTTGTCTGTTTGGGCTTCCTGTTATGCGAGTTGTTTGTTCTGGTGTTGTTGGTGCCGGCTCTGTTGGCTGGGAAGGTAGGCGGACAGCCGGCGGCAGGATGGTTCATGGTGGCAGTCTTTACGCTGGTGGTGGTCGGCATGTTGCTGTATCGAGTGGATGCAGCGATTCAACACGGGACGATTCGGATCGGTCGAGACTCACTCAGTTTTCGTGAGAACGGATTGTTTGGGAAACACCATGAAGAATGGAAACGCGAGGAAATCCAGGCGGTTCGGGTCGAGGTTGAAGAATATCGAACGAGTGAATCTGTCAGCTTCGATCATTTTATTCGCGTAGAGCCTGCCTCAGAGTCTGAGCGGCAGTGGTTCAGTCACTTGAGCAAAAACGAACTCGAGTGGATGGTCACAAGCATTCAGCAGCATCTTGGTCTGGATGACGTTGAGCAATGATGAGGGAATGCATCGAAGTGCCGCGGCACCTTTTACAATGTTCGAGCCTGATCTGGTGTTGCAGCATTGTCCGGCGTTGGTGGAGGCTCTGCCCCTCTGCCGAGGATCCGTTATCACCCCAAATGTAAAATACCAGAGTATTATCACGACGACCTTGTTCTTCGATCTCATCAAGGAATCGACCGACCTGATGATCGGTGTGCTCAACGAAGCCAGCAAACACTTCCATGAG